>NZ_JAAHIG010000036.1:0-55237 GCF_010692305.1 Moorena sp. SIO4G3
TCTGTCTACTGCCTACTCCCAGAATGAAAGTATCTTACCTAATTGAGAACTGCTATAATGACTTGTCACTAACTTGAAACACCATCAAATGTTGGCTGGGTAAATCATTATTAGTTTCTTGCCAAATTAAATTCACGGCTTCCATTTCTTTTTTTACCTGCTTCTGAGAGGATATCTGAAAAGTTTTTTTATACTGAATTTTGCCCCCCTAGCCCCCCAAGCGAGGGATTGCTCGCTTGGGGGGAACAAGAGTCAATTTGCTTCTAAAAGTCCCCCGCCCCCCTAACCCCCCAATTCTGGGGGGAATTAGCGGATGCTTCGCTTTTTTACAGATGGGGAGGGGGCTTGGATGTAGCAAATGAGACTTCTCAGACAACCTCTGAGTCATTTTATGCAAACCTTTAATAGGAATAAGTGGGTTTTATTTTCGATATTCCACCAGCACAACTCTTCCCTTTGGCTTGATAGATTTAACAATCGCTTCCATCATTGTTCGGGGATATTAAAGCTCATGGTAAACATCTACGATTAAGGCTAAATCAATACTATTTTCAGTAATTTTATGGTTAGTTAAACTTCCTAATATTGTCTCGACGTTATTAACATTGTTATCTTCTGTTAAAAAGTCAATGACGTCGATCATTTCTGGCTGAATGTCTACTGCTAATACTTTTCCTTCCGGTACCAACGGAGCGATTCGGAAGCTAAATTGAACCTCCCCAACCTAAGAGGATGGGGATTCCCAGGCACAATCTCTAAGAGACTGTTATCTCCATGGGCGTAACTTCCCCCCGCACCGGAGGTAGCTGAGTGGGGTCAATTCCCAGTTTTTTAAGACCCCGCAGTCTTATGTTTACTGCACCATTTACATCAGCGTCATCGTAATAACCACAGTTGGTACAGACAAACTTTTCCTTTTTTCTGTTTTCCTTACTGATGTGATGACATTTTGGACACCTTTGAGATGTGTGCTTGGGATTTATTTTTATTACTGGAATGCCTGACTTCGCAGCCACGACTTCAATCTTTTTCACCAGTTCTCCCCAAGCTGCATTAGAGATTGAGCGATTCAGCCCTCTTTTTGCTGATTGTCCATTGCGTTCATAGCCACCATTTTCATTAGGCTTAGGTAGAGAGCGAGATTTCATTGCCTTAATGTTCAAATCCTCGAATACCAAGGCATCTGTACCATCAACTAATTGATTAGCAACATCCCAGTGATAAGCAGTACGCTTATTTGTAATACGCTCATGGAGTGAGGCTACTTCAGCATAAGACTTCCCTCTGTTCTTAGACCCTTTCTTTTTCCTACTAGCTGCTTTCTGCCTCAATTTCAGACGTCTTTCTCTGCGCCTAAAAAATTTTTGTTTAGCTGGGTTGGCTATTGTTTTTCCGCTAGAAATACTGACCAGCTTATTGATTCCCAGGTCACAACCCTTAACCTTCTGAGGACTAATCTCATCCTTCCCTTTTACTGACTGGGTTGGTATTGACTTATCTTCGATTTGAAGACTTACAAACCATCCACGAGCCTTCCGTCGAACAGTAACAGATTTTATATTGAATCCATCAGGGATAGGGCGAGAATTATGAAACCTCATCCAGCCAATCCCTGGGAGATATATGTTGTCCCCATTTAACTTGACTTGACCAGGGGCATATTTAAAACTTCTGAATCGTGACCTTCTCTTGGGTCTTGGGTATCCAGTTTCTCCTTTGAAGAATTTGGAAAAAGCAACATCTAATTGCCTCAAGGTCTGTTGCAAGACTGTTGAGTTGATTTTTTTATACCAGGGTCGCTGCTTCTTAAGAATAGGAAGACTTGAGCTTTGAGCCTCGTATGCACTCCTTCTTGGATTTTTATGACTATTTTTCCAGGGATAGCCTACAGAGTAATTTTTACTTACAGAACAGGTCAGTGGGCACGCCTCCCCACCACTTTTTAGGTCACAATAATTACCTAATCTTGGAGCTTTCGCCTGATCATAAGATTCATTTCTGTCTCTCAAGAGGTAGTTATACTGCGATATCAACATATCAAGCCACTTATTCATTGTGGCCTCTTGTTGTCGGTTTGGCTTTAATTTATAGACGTATCCCAGTTGCATAATTCGACCTCTTTGTTCATGCTATATTAATTATAGCTTCTGAGAATACGGATGTCAACAACATGGTAAAAAGATCTGGAAGACCTCCAATGCATGGGGAGGCAAAAAAGTCGCATACAGTCAGAACAACCGATGCTGCTTGGGATGGCCTAAAAAAGATGGCAGACAATGCGGGTCTAAATCTATCGGAATATTTAGAGGCTTTGGGGAAGACCGGTCGATTACCTTAGATATTTGTTCGCTTAGCGTGGCCTACGGCCAAGGGAAATTCATCCCCGGAGACGAAACCTTAGAATAGTGGAGCCTTTATGGTTGGTCGGCTATGAGAAAAGGGGTTAAAACTTTATTATTAAGGCTCCACTATTCTTACGGTAACTTCAAGCCCGTCGCAGGGATGGGGTATTCTTTCCCTTCAAACTCCCCTATCTGATCAATTATAAATTAACTATTTACAATTAACAAATTACTAAGGGCCAGCAACAGAAAACCCCCGGCGAGTTGGTGGATTTTCCGCTAACTGCACCTTGAAGGTGACGCGATCGCTAATGTCACCGCTTTTTACCTCCAATGTCCAATCCCCAGGACCGAGAGGCCAAAAGAAGGAATTGGATGAGTTGGTAGTTAGCTTTTCACCATTCAACCACCACTCCACTGACTCAGACTTTAGCCCAGCCACCTTGAACTCTAGCCGTTGAACAGCACTGTTGCTATCTTGATCGGATTCAGTAGGGTATAGCACATATAAATCCCCCTCCCGAGGAGACAAAATTTTCAGTTTTCCTGGCGCTAGATTTCCTTGGGGTTGTCTTGCTAACCACTCGTTGTACTCATCAGGTAAATTAACGATGTACTGGGGCGATTGCTGATTAGCTCCAACACTGGTGATCTGATAAAACGTATCGGATTGACGTTCGTAATCCTGGAGGTCGTCTGGATAGAAGTATTCCTGGACAACAGTTGGACAAGCAGGAGTCGGACGCAAACCGGAAAGGGCACACACTGGACGTTGGACTAAACCGGGAGGAGCTTGAAACGGAGCAGGTTCTTGAGATTGATGCAGGTGTAACATAATCCGATGCCAGAGGGGAGCAGCACCAATCACCCCAGACACTTGTTCCATGGGCTCACCATTAAAATTGCCTACCCAAGTGGCAACGGTATAGTTTTTGGTGAATCCCACAGTCCAAGTATCTCGGAAATTAGAAGAGGTGCCAGTTTTAACGGCTGCCGGAAAAGGTAAATTCAGTACTGAATCGACACCAAACCCCTGAGCACGAGCTTGAGGGTCACTCAGTATATCTGTGATTAATGCCCAGGTTGAAAGGGTTGAAAGTTCAAGGTTGGAATGTTTAAGGTTATTTGGTTGTTCGCCTTTGGCGTTCGAGTAGGGTAGCTTGAACAGTGGGCTTTGCTTACTTGCTCGATGATCTGACAATTGTTTACTTCCCCCGCTTGCCTGTCTTTCTTGTCTTCCTTGTTTTCGATAAACCGACAAATCATCCCTATTTGGCGAGGGGCTAGATAGCGTAGTGACAACGGATGTGGGTTGTCCAAGTCTTGCTAGGGTGAGGTAGGCGCGAGCTAGTTCCCAAAGACTAACTTCACCACTACCTAGGGTTAATCCTAATCCATAATGTTCTGGAGACTGGGTTAGGTGTTCAAAACCTAGTTGATGTAAGTGCAACAAAAAGTTTGATACTCCAACTTTTTCCAATACCCTAACTGCTGGGATATTAAGAGAATTGGCTAGAGCAACACGAATGCGAACTGGTCCAAGGAAGGTTTCGCTGTAATCGGTGGGACTGTAGAGTCTAGCTCCGGGAATCGGGTAATAGGTGGGGATGTCGGCTAAGACGGTGTTGGGACGAATAATGCGTTGCTCTAGGGCTAAGTGATATAAAAAAGGCTTGAGGGTGGAACCTGGTTGACGTAGGGCTTGGACTCCGTCATTGCGTCCTAATTCAGCTTCGGAAAAGTAATCGGGAGAACCGACATAGGCGTATACTTCTCCGGATTTATTTTCAATGACAATAGCAGCAGCGTGATGGACATTTTTATGGGCAAGCTCGCGAACTACTTGCTGCACTTGGGCTTCAACAAATTCCTGTAGGGGACGGTCGATAGTAGTACGGATTTGTGAGGGATGTTCTGATGGTAATTGGTTGGCAACCAAGAATAAAAAGTGTGGTGCGGCAATTATTCCTTGCTGTCGAGGTAGTAGGGAAATGGCTTCCTCATAGGCTTGGTCTGCTTGAGTAGCGGTGATATAGCCATCCTCTACCATTCGCTTGAGCACATAGATTTGCCGCCGTTTGGCAGCATCCCAGTAATAATAAGGATTGAGATAATTAGGATTATTGGGTAGACCAGCTAATAGGCTGGCTTGAGCAACATTGAGTTCACTGGCGGGCATGCCAAAATAAATCCGAGCAGCAGCTTCTAAGCCATAGATATTGCCACCCATGGGGAGTCGGTTGATATAGGCTGCCAAGATTTCATCTTTACTCATCCCTGCTGCTAATCGCCAGGATAGCCAAATTTCTTGGAATTTGGCAGGTAGAGTGCGGGGGTTGGGTTCGAGCATCCGTGCCAGTTGCATGGTGATGGTGGAGGCACCACTGACAATGCGTTTCGCCTCAATGGCTTCAATTAGCGATCGCATAATTGCCCGCATCTCTAATGCCCCATGGTGATAAAACTCTCCATCTTCTGCGGCGAGAATAGCATGGAGAAAGTGCGGGGAAATTTGATCGAGAGGCACAACCGCAGTATGGTCTTGGTCTCGACTGAGGATTGTGCCTAGGGATAAACCATTGCGGTCACGAAATTCTACCGCTAGGTCATCTTGAACTAAATCTTTAGCACGAATGGGAGCAAGATAGGGAAGCGTAAGCACCGTGATGCCAAGCAGCGCCAAGCCAAGGAATAGTTTTACAGCGCACCGATGTTTGGGATTCAGCCTCAACCACATTTTATGTTTGATGATGTTAATCGAATTTCTCATCAGGGCAACAATTTTGTGTAGTTCATTACTATGAGAACCGTTATAACCCAATGGTGAGAGGAAGGCTGAGGTGGAAGCCTGAGGTGATAAGAGCTTTGGTGAATATGGTTAAATAAAACAAACCATCGGAGCAATTTTGCTTTGACATCTCCCCCGGCTGAAGCACGGGAGATTCTACGATGTTGTTACGCAGCAGCGGTTTTCCCGTGCTGCTATCGCCGAAGGCGACGCTTCGCGAACACTTCTCGTCCGGTATAATTTTTTCAGGGATTTGAAAATGTCATACCGGTGTGGAACTGTCAAAGATTCCCTACCCAGCTTGACCAGGTCTAAACCTAGCTGTCTGGCTACTTTTCTCGCAATGTTGGCTGCACCGTTGCAGTCCGCATTGATTAGGTGCCCTTTTGAAGTTTTGTACAATCCGCGTTTTACCCTTTTACCAGATGGCTTCCATCCACTGGGTTTTTCACCGTGTTTAGGTAATGGATCATCATCCAGAAAAGACGCCTTGCTCGTGTACGACTCCTCGGTGATTGTCAATTTAATTCCGTACTCGGAACAAAGTTGCTTTAGTCTTTCGATCAGTCTTTTTGTGGGAATTGTGACAAAGTTTTGATTGCCACGCCGTCCCATGTTTGATGCATCTTTTTGCCGCTCATTCCAACCAACAATTAAGTTTCCGATCCGATCGTTCAGGCACCGATTAATAATGAACCGGGCAGCTTTGTTAATGGCATCCCGTATCTGGTTATTTCGCCTCCGCTGAACCCGGTCAAGTTTTGCATCCCAGTAAAAATCAGATTTTCCAGTTTTGTACTTGGCAACTAACCGGCAGTAAGCCTGGTTTAGTGATTTAAGCTTTCTACCATCAACGATCAGGCTCTTTCCCTGAGTTGAAACGCCAGTTAGCCAGTTATCACCACCATGGTCAAAACTCCAGGCTTGTGAATAGTCCAGATTGGGATTATGTTCGACTGGCTGTTTTCCATCGTCAATGACCCAATCGATCCATAGCTGCCCTAAGTACGGACGAACAGTCACTTCTTTAACCCAATCCGGGTCTATAAACTCCGGTGGTTCTAAAGCAATTTCACAGAGCAATTCAGACTTCGATTCTTTGCTAATTGGAGGATAAAATAAGCCGTTTTTATATTTGAGTGGTTGACGGGGAAATGTAACAGCTGCCAGACCCCCTTTCTTGCGGTACCTAAGAAGCTTTGGTCTGTCCACCTGACCTTTGTAATAAAGCCCAACTAACTGGTTGTAACTGGTTATTGATTCAGCTACAGTTTTGAGGGTTTGTTGGGCTGACTGGGCAGCCATTGCTTTGTAATGAGGATTTGATTTAAGCTCCCTACAAAGTTGTGGATACTTTACAGCACACTTATAAGTCTTCCATCCGTAGCGCAGTTCATCGCCTTGCCAGTAAGTTGTGAATGCTTTTGACTGCTGTTCCAGCCAACTATAATGCTTATGTTTGGAGTAATAGACAGCACAATTTGTTAAGCTATTTGACTGCTGGCACTGAAATAGCCAAAAAGCGGTTTCTTCATCTGAAAACGTTGCCTTGACTGAAATTGTTTTATACATGCTGCTATCACCTCCTTTACTATTATTATAACTCAACTGAAAGGATACGACGAGTTAAAAGTCGTCGCGTCGCGTTTTTACTCCTACGCGCGAAAGAAGGGGCTATCACGCTCCCGGATATTTTGGTATGTTTGAAGAACTGTTAAGAAAACCTTGAATTAAACATGGATTTAAGAGTACAATTGGCGGAATCCTTGGATGAGACAACCTGGGACTTACTGATTCCTCATGTCAAACGAGATGCAGTACTGGTGGTGAATGAGGGACTGGATTTGTTGGATGTTGGGGTAGCGATCGCAAATGATGATGTGCTATCTGTCCAACATTGGATCAGTGAGCAGCTAATGCACAAGCCTTTACTTGACCAACTCTCTAATTGGAACAGCAACCAGAATAAGCGGTTTCAGGCTCTGATTGTACAACCCTACGTACTGGTGCAAGAACTCTTAACGGACTTCACTTGATTAACCTTTTCGAGGCTTGCCCTAATTCAGCCCCTGTCTGACCTGTCGTCAACCACAGCAACGCCCTAGCCCCATCTCGCAAAGCTTTATCAAGGGGTTCAGTAGACTTTTCGGAAGGAACAGGTAAGGGCTTGAGAACAATCCCTCTACTGCCAAAAACGATATCACCAATCAAGCGAGCACGGCGCATATGATAGTCAGAAGTAATCAAATAGACACTATCGATGTCTTGAGCTTCTAACTGATCCACTAAGGTAGTAAAGTTAGTCACTGTATCCACCGCTTTGTAGTCTAGGTGGAGGCGACTGACGTCAATTCCTTCCCGAGTAAATAACCGTTTAGCATATCCCTTCGGGCTGCCAGAAGATACCCAAATGTCGAGGTCTGGGTGCTTTACAGCAAATTTTGCAGCAAATCTCTCCCGGGATTCAGATCCCCCTAAAACTAAGGCAACTTTTGGTTGCACTAAATAGCTTTCAATCCTTTTGTAACCAAACATCAGAGTCAGTGTTAAAACGAGTGTCACCCATGGTACTAATTTAGCTTTATAGTTAGGACCTGATGAGTGGGAGTGAATCCTGAAAATCATAACTCGAATAGATGTCGAATAGATAGATGGCGTCGTTTAACTCAAAGCGCAAGGAAAGCAGCTTTCTTTAGGGATTAGTCATTACTTGCTACTTGTTAATTGCTGCTTGTTAATTGCTAATTGTTGATTGTTGATTGTTAATTGCTAGTTGTGACTTGCTATTTGTTACTTGTTAATCGTTAATCAACAAAAAATCAAAACATTGAGAAAGATTTACCAATCAAGCTTAGTCTTGATCTTTCACCGGAAAAACTGATGAAGGAATTGTCAACGCTAGCTGATAGAGTTGACGTCGGGGGAGTTGAGTTAGCTTAGCTAACTGACGACTCGCTTGGGATCGCGATACTCCCTGAGCCATAATCTCTATCAATTGAGCTTCTAGTTCAGCTTTTGATAACATAGGCTTTTGTTGGGAAGCTCCACCAATTATTAGGGTAAACTCTCCCTTGGGTTCTAGCTGAGTAAAATGAGCGATCGCATCCCCAATAGTTCCCCGCCAAAACTCCTCATGCAATTTGGTTAATTCCCTAGCCAATACAATTCTACGATTTTCTCCCAAACAGTTTGCCAAATCTCGCAACGTATTAAGCACGCGGTGAGGCCCTTCATACAAAATCAACGTTCTTGGTTCCCCCTTGAGAGAGTCTAAACGTTTTTTTCGACTTTGACCCTTGGTGGGTAAAAAGCCTTCAAACACAAATCGGTCTGTCGGTAGTCCTGCAGCACTTAATGCCGTAATTCCAGCAGTAGCACCTGGTATGGGCACTACCGATATCCCCTCCTCAATAACAGCCTTGACCAATTTATAGCCAGGGTCAGAAATGCCAGGCATCCCAGCATCCGTCACCAACGCAATGGTATTTCCTTGACCCAGGCGATTCAACAACTCGGGTAAACGCTGGTCGTGATTGTGTTCGTGGTAACTCACTTGCGGCGTTTTAATTTGAAAATGGTGCAATAGCTTCCCGGTATGGCGCGTATCCTCCGCAGCAATCAAATCCACGGATTGCAGAATTTCCACTGCCCGAAACGTCATATCCTGCAAATTACCAATTGGTGTTCCCACCACATAAAGCATTCCCACTTTTCTTCTTTGCGTACCCTTACGTCTTTGCGGTTAATCAACAAATCACGGGCTCCTACCCCAACAGATGAAACAAGTCAGCCAGAATGGTATTGGAGAACAAAAACCCTTCCGGGTCAGTTAATCTCAACCGTCCCGCCACTGGTAACCTCTGACCATAGGTTAAATTAACCCTTTCGCCATTATCTCCCACAACCTCTACCCAGTTACAACCGTAGTATTGCAGCAAAGCCGTCCAAATCTTTTCCAGAATTTTTTCCCCAAACCTCTGAGCTAGCATAGACAGACTCAACCCCTCTGCCAAGCGTAGACCTAGCATTAGGGTTTCTAACAACACATCCTCTGAAGTTGTGGGTGAGCCATCCGAAACCCCACCCGCTTGTACCATCTGTTCCACCCAAGCATAATACTCCCGCCTCGTGCGTGGTCTAGTGAACCGATATCCTTGAGTATAGCTAGCCGCACCCATGCCAAAACCGTAATAAGGGCGGTTTTCCCAATACACCCGATTGTGACGGCATTGATGACCAGGCAAGGCATAGTTAGAAATTTCATAATGTTCGTACCCGACACTAGTAAAGACCTGCTGTGCTAAGCGGTACATCACGGCAGTGGTTTCATCAGTCGGTAACGGCTTAGTTCCAGAGGTGTACTGGCGGCCAAAGGCAGTGACAGGCTCAAGCACTAGGTCATAGCTGGAAATGTGGGTAGGGGCAATCTTGACTGTTATTTCCAGAGACTCCTGCCATTGTTCTAAGGTTTGATCCGGTAGACCAGAGATTAAATCAAGACTAAATTCGGGAACCTCTACTTGATGGATCAGTTCGATAGCAGTGACGATATCTTTAGAGTCATGGGTACGGCCACAATTGCTCAGTAATTTATCTTGAAATGCCTGAACCCCTAAGCTGACTCGATTGACCCCCAAATCTCGGTATCCCGTTAACTGATCTTTGGTGAAGGTTCCTGGATCCATCTCCATGGAAATCTCGGCATCAGCCGCAATTCCAAAGTGCCTGTCTAAGGTATCTAGGATTTTTGCTAGTTGTTGAACTGTCAGCAGGGAGGGGGTTCCACCCCCAAAGAACACTGTGTCTAAACTCCTTGTGGTGGCTGGAGTGATATTAATTTCCTGACATAACACCTCGACATACTGATCAATCATGCTAGAGGTACCCTGTGTAGCGTTGTCCCCTACTACAGAGACTGGAAAATCACAGTAATAGCATCGACGTCGGCAAAAGGGAATATGAACATAGGCAGCACTGACTCTTAAAGAATCGCAAACTTTCTCATAATTTCTCATAATTTCTCATAATTATGTAATAAATTGACCACTGGCTTTTTACGGTAATACTTCAATCAGGTAAGCCAATCCGACCCCTGGGATGAACAGTTATTAATTAAATAAATTTTTTATTAGTTTTATGATCATCTTTTGGCTAACCTCAATCTCCTCCGGAGCGAGATTACCCGCTTAAGAAGAGTCAACAGTAGGGACCCTGTAACTCCCTTGAGCAGATAACTCCAGCCCATAGAATTGCCCAAGCTATTCCTCGGTTAGCCTAGGCAATTCAACGGTTTACTGAAGCTAAGTCGTATCAGAAAATACAGCGATGTAAACGATATACTAAATATAGTTGTTGACTATCAGGTTGACGACAGTTTATGCAATCGTTTTAAAAGTTTTCCTAAAAAACCAACTACAAAACCAATTGGAAAGGAAGAATGCTTGACTTCGTCATTATACTTTTATTTATCATAGCAGCAGCAAGCATAGGCTTCGACAGTGTGGAATTGCTACCCGGTCATGTGCAAGATCAAGTCAGCAATTTGACAGCGTTACGCTCGACTACTGCATGCTTTGGTGCCATTATCGGACTAGCGCTAGGGTTAATGGCCCAAGTAACTTACCGTCGGGTAGAAGCCCAAGTGCGAAAAATGCCGATTGAGGTAATTTTGACCAGGGCTATTGGTCTGATCCTGGGACTGCTGTTAGCTAATTTGATGCTAGCGCCAATTTTCTTACTCCCCATCCCTTCTGAATTTTCCTTCATCAAACCCCTGACTGCCATTTTAGGAAGTGTGATGTTTTCCTTCTTGGGCATTAGTCTAGCCGATACCCATGGTCGCACCTTCTTGCAGCTGATCAATCCTAATAGCCTCGAATCAGTTTTAGTGGCAGAAGGCACGCTTAAATCAGCCTCAAGTAAAGTTCTAGATACTAGCTGTATCATTGATGGTCGGATCGAAGCACTGCTTGAGACGGGTTTTATCGAAGGTCAAATTCTGGTGTCCCAGTTTGTCTTACTAGAATTGCAGCAACTTGCCGATGCTGCCAATGATCAGAAGCGAACTCGGGGACGGCGGGGGCTAGATATCCTAAATCGGATGCAAGCTGTTTACCCAGAACGCTTGGTGATCCATTCCGCTGATTACGATGACCTACAAACTGTAGATACCAAATTGGTACGTTTTGCCCAGGAAATTAATGGCACTCTTTTAACCAATGATTACAACTTGAGTAAAGTGGCTAAGCTCCAAAAGGTGCCAGTGTTGAATGTCAATGATTTAGCCCAAGCCGTGCGTCCTCTGTATCTACCGGGTGACATCCTAGAGCTGAAAATCCTTAAGGGGGGTAAAGAACCTACCCAGGGAGTTGGTTATCTCGATGATGGCACAATGGTAGTAGTGGAAGAAGGGTATAAACACATGGGTGTTGAACTGCCAGTTATTGTTACCTCAGCGTTGCAGACCTCAGCAGGTAGGATGATTTTTGCTCGACCTCAAGCTTCGGTGACAGTTTGATATTCGTGATTTTAGAGGTTGACAGGTTGGCAGGTTGCAGGTTGAAGGTTGCAGGTTGAAGGTTGCAGGTTGCAGGTTGCAGGTTGCAGGTTGTATGTGAGAAATCTAGGTTTGTTTTTCTTAAAGCTCTAATCTTCAACCATCAATCGCCTAAGCCTCAACCGTCAACATTTAAGATTAAACCTTATAACCATCAACCGTCTAACCTTGGCTTTTCGGCCACGCTACACGAACAACATTCAACCTCCTAACCTTCAACCTCCTAACCGTCTAACCTAATGACTGATCCCATGCTTAGCCTATGCATGATTGTTAAAGATGAAGAAGAATCTTTACCACAATGTTTGAGTAGTGTCAAGGATGTAGTGGATGAAATAGTCGTCCTAGACACAGGTTCAACGGATCGAACGATTGAGGTGGCGCAAAGCTATGGCGCTATAGTTTATCAGTTTGAATGGTGTAATGATTTTGCAGCTGCTCGCAATCAGGCGTTGAAGTATGTGCAAGGGGAATGGGTGCTGGTGTTGGATGCTGATGAAGTGTTGAAACCGGAAGTTGTACCGGAAATCAAGCAGGCAATCCAAAATAGTTCCTATCTAGTTATTAATCTAGTCCGGCAAGAAGTGGGTGCTACTCAATCTCCCTATTCTCTGGTGTCCCGTTTGTTTCGCTATCACCCAGAGATTCGCTTTTCTCGTCCCTATCATGCTATGGTGGATGATACTGTAGCGCAAGTTTTACAACGAGAACCCCAATGGCAGGTGGTGTCTCTATCCGAGGTGGCAATCTTACACTACGGTTATAGCTATGATGCGATCGCATCACGCAATAAGTTGACGAGAGCCCTTACGGCGATGGAAGGCTATCTGGCTAGTCATCCGTTTGATGCTTATGTGTGTAGTAAACTCGGGGCGCTTTATATTCAAAATAATCAAGTAGACCAGGGTGTGGAGTTACTCAAGCGTGGTTTAACTGGCACTGAGCTAGAGCCAGCGGTATTATTTGAACTGCACTACCATCTGGGGAATGCTTATACTCGCCAAGGAGAGCTGAATTCAGGAGCAATACATTATCAACAGGCGATTCAACAACCGATTTTGCCCCAGTTGAAATTAGGAGCTTACAATAACTTGGGCAGTTTGTTGTTACAAGCAGGGGAGTTGAATCACGCCAAAACGGCTTATGAAATGGCAGTTAAGATAGACCCAAGTTTTGCCCTTGGACATAATAATTTGGGCATGACTTGGAAGGCTTTGGGTCAGATGGAAAATGCGATCGCATCCTATCAGCAAGCGATTCAACTCAACCCAGAGTATGGAGAGGCTTATCAAAACTTGGGAGTGGTTTGGCTAAAACTGGGCAACGTTGATCAGAGTTTATCGGCATTTAAAAAAGCGATCGCACTTCACGAAACCCATAACCCAGCTGAAGCTCAGCGTCTTCGTCAGGGACTTCAGGCTATGGGATTTCAGGTTTAATTTTATTAATTCTAATATCAGTCATCAATTGGCTTAAGGGCTTTTATCGTTTCAAGCTTTCCCTTAAAATACTAGGTGATTAAGACCCGTTAATTGTTAATTTAAGTTTTCAGGCATCCGTTACAAACACACCATATAAACTTTCAATATTTAGAGAGTTTTCATGAATACTACCACTATCTCCTTACCCCCTACTCTAGAATTAAAACTGGACTTAACGGACGAACAATTCTGGCAACTGTGTCACGACAACAGCGACTTAAGATTTGAGCGCACTGCTACTGGAGAATTAATTATTATGTCACCTACAGGTAGCACCACAGGTGAACGAAATGCTGATTTAATCTATCAACTCAAAGCCTGGAGTCGCCAGAACAATTTGGGTAAAGTGTTTGACGCCAACAGTGGGTTTACACTTCCCAATGGTGCAGACCGCTCCCCTGATGCGTCTTGGGTTCAGCAAGAGCGCTGGGATGCTTTAACCCCCATTGAACAAGAAAGATTTGCCCCCATATGTCCCGATTTCGTAGTAGAGTTAATGTCTCCTAGCGATTCTCTCGAAAAAACCCGTGGGAAAATGCGAGAATACATGGAAAACGGGGCAAGACTTGGCTGGTTGATTAACCGAAAACAGCGAAAAACTGAAATTTATCGTCCCCATCAAGCTGTAGAAATTCTAAACAATCCTGATACTATCTCCGGAGAAGATGTCTTGCCAGGATTTGTGTTAGATCTTTCAACAATTTGGTAATTTTGAAATGGTATTTTGGGGTTTATGTCTTCAGCCAATCATAAGCATATGCTGAATGCTTACCTTTAGCTAATTACCTGACATCTTCAGCCAACCAAAAATCCGATCTACTGTTAACTCTAGGTTAATATCATCTAATACAGAAGGGTGATTGCTACCTAGTAACAATTCTGGTTCTTGACCCGGTCGAAACACTAAAATAGACCTATCAGCAGGATCAATTAACCAACCTAGCTGACAACCATGTTGTAAGCAATAGAGAATATTGCCAATTACCCGATTTGAACTCTGTTCTGGAGAAAGGATTTCAATTATCCAATCTGGGTACATTGACACTCCCCGACCTAAAGGCGCGGGGATTCTTCACTCAACGACCCGACTTGCTCAACCAGGTCGGAACCAGGAAAAGTAGAGGTCAGATCTCCTGAAGCGTTTGGATTAAGAATCCAAGTTCCGACGTGCCCCGTCGTACTTATAGCTCTATTTCGGATATTGATGGCGGCGTTATGGTCTCTGTCTAGTTCACATCCGCATTTGCAGATATGAGTTCTTGTCGATAAGGACTTTTTAATAACTTCGCCACAATCAGAGCAGTTTTGGCTAGTATAGGCAGGATTCACTGCAACAGTTATCCTGCCAAACTTAACGCCAAAATACTCCAACCATTTCCTAAACTGATACCAACCTGCGTCATTAATAGACTTAGCGAGACAATGATTTTTTACTAGGTTCTTAACTCTCAAGTCTTCGTAGGCGACCAGATCGTTAGATTGGATTACGCAACGTGCCAGTCTCTTGGCATGTTCTTCACGTTGCCTACTTATCTTGAGATGTTGCCTGCCTAGTCTATTAATGGCTTTTCTACGATTGGACGAGCCTTTCTTTTTTCGGGAAACCCGACGTTGATAAAATTTTAGGCGTTTTTCATTTTTTCTATAAAATCGGGGATTTGGCTCACTGTGTCCTTCAGAATCTGTATAGAACTCCTTGAGTCCTACATCCAGTCCGATAGTCCTGCCAGTTGTGTCTAGATCTTCTTTGACCTCTACTGCAACACAGAATTGAACGTAATACCCGTCGGCTCTCTTGACTATCCGAACCCGATTAATTTGCTTCTTGTCAAAACGCCACAAGTCCCAGGTGCCTTTGAGTTTAAGCTTCCCGATTCCTTTTTTGTCCGTGAAGGTTATCGATTTCTTGTCAGGGGATAATTTCCATCCTGACTTTTTGTATTCGACAGAATGACCACGTTTTTGAAATTTTGGGAAGCCCTTTTTCCCTGGCACCTTTTTCTTGCAATTGTCGTAGAATCGAGCGATCGATGACCATGCCCTCTCAGAGGCGGCCTGACGGGCAGTAGAGTTTAGCTCATTAGCAAAAGGGAACTGCTTGGCTAGAATCTTAGAGTATTTACTAAGATCGTTTTTACCTGTCCTTTTATTGTCCATCCATAGACGAATACAGCTATTTCTGATAAACTTAACAGTCCTGATAGCTTCGTCTATAGCTGAATACTGAGACTGTTTACCTTTGGCTTTAAACTCTAACACGATCATTGACCTTGACCTTGACCTCCGGTCACGCTAAGCGAACGGTCACGCTACGCGAACGAACTCGACCCCTTTCTAATACATTTTTATATTAACATAACGCATATAAAAATGTCAAACTTAGATCTAAAAAAAAGCCGTCCTAGAAGGACGGGGCTTTAAACCCAAATTTTTCGGTAAGGTTCGATCGGGGGATAGAGTTCTCGCATAGTTTTGGCTTGGGGTTACAGTGTTCAGTACATACAGTACATACAAAAGCAATAATCTCCAAACCTCTATGGTGAAAGTAATATGCTAGTAATCTGGCTTAGCTGACTGTCACCTGTTCACACTCAACCGTCAACCGTCAACCGTCAACCATCAAATGATCAAAGAGTTTCTCAAGCGGAACAAATCCCTTCATCGCAGGGTTAAGCTCTATAAGCGTAGACAGCGCATTATTCGAGATCAGCCTAGGTGGGATTTGGTCTTGAAAGGGTCTCTAAACCAATGGCAAAATTCCCTAAAAGCTGCCCAAACTGGCTCTAAGATTCTGGTAGCTACTAGTGTGGGTGGAGAAATCCATTCCATCACTTTAGAAAGTCTACTAGCAGTTGGGCTAACCCTCAGGGGTGCTCAAGTTCACATTTTGCTCTGTGATGGTATTTTACCGGCTTGTTTTTGGTGTGATGTCAGTTTTTACCCCAAACAGGACTTGTTTGTAAACCATGGTCCTAAACGTGACTTGTGTAACGACTGCTTTCCCCTAGCCGATCAGATCTATAAGCCCCTAGGATTGACTATCCATCGCTACAGTCATTTTCTCACACAGACAGATTACCAACAGGCCAAGGAGATAGCTAGTAGTCTAACCATTGCTGAGATTGAAAAGTACACCCTAAATGGGGTAGCTGTGGGAGAACACGCTTTAGCTGGAGCTCTGCGATTTTATGCTCGTGCTTCCCTGGAAGGGGAACCGAATGCTGAGCCGATTCTCAAGCGTTACTTCCAAGCGGCAATCCTGACCACTTGGGCAACCCGTCGGCTGCTGCAAACGGTTAAGGTTGAGTGTGCTGTATTTAACCATGGCATTTATGTTCCTCAGGGGTTGACTGGTGAAGTAGCCCGTCAGGAAGGGGTGCGGGTGGTCAACTGGAATCCTGCTTATCGCAAACAATGCTTTATCTTTAGTCACCATGAAACCTATCATCACCAGTTGATGTGGGAGCCAGTAAGTAATTGGGAAACTATACCGTGGACTTCCCAGATGGAACAGCAGTTGATGGACTATTTGAAAAGTCGCTGGCAAGGAACTCAGGATTGGATTTGGTTCCATGAAAGTCCTCAGTTTGACCTGACCAAAATTACTGATGCGGTAGGAGTAGACTTTTCTCGTCCTTGTATTGGGTTACTGACTAATGTGATGTGGGATGCTCAACTCCATTACCCAGTTAATGCTTTTCCGAATATGCTGGAATGGGTCTTGACAACTATTCGGTATTTTGCTAATCGACCAGAGTTACAGTTGTTAATTAGGATTCACCCAGCGGAAATTCGAGGCACTTTGCGATCGCGTCAACCCTTGTTTGAGGAAATTCGTCAGGTTTTCCCCACTCTCCCTCCAAATGTGTTTGTGATTCCCCCAGAAAGTCCCGTTAGCACTTATGCTGCTATCCTCCAATGTAATGCTGCCCTGATCTATGGAACTAAAATGGGTGTAGAGTTGACTAGCATGGGTATACCTGTAATTGTTGCAGGAGAAGCGTGGATTCGTAATAAAGGCATCACTATGGATGCCAGTTCTGTAGAGGAGTATGTTCAGTATTTAGATCAGTTACCCCTAGGGGATGGCTTACCTGAGGCAATCATAAAACGAGCAAGAAAGTATGCCTATCACTTTTTCTTCCGCCGCATGATTCCCCTAGAGATGACCACCGAAGCTAGTAATCCATCGGAATTTAAACTTCAGGTATCTGATGTCAATGAATTAATTCCTGGTAAAAGTAAAGGGTTAGATGTTATTTGTGACGGCATCTTGACCGGAACAGAGTTTATCTATAGTAATTAGTTAATTACCAAGTACAAATTATAATTTTACTTGGTAATTAACTAATGATTAAACTATGATAAAAATTGCTGTTGATGCTACACCAATCCGCCATAGGTTAAGTGGTATTGGAATGTATGCCTTAAATTTAATTAAGGCACTCCATAAGCTACAAGGTCAGGAAGACTTTCAGTTAAGTGTCGCCTATCAACCAAGTGTAAGACAATGGTTATCTCGTGATTGGTCATTTCTGGAAGTGCTAACTAGGCATTTAGAGATTCAAAATCTAGAGATTAAAACTATACCGTTACCGGTTACCCTCTCTAGTTTACTAGCTACTATACCTAATCCCATTTTACCTTATTGTGAGCAATACTTAGGCAATCCTGATATCGTCCATGGTACTGACCATGTGGTTTATCCCTGTCGAAAAAGCTTGCGGGTGATGACGATTCACGACCTAACTTTTATTAAATATCCTCAGTATGTTAACTCAATTGTTAAAAGCTATACTGCTCGGGTAAAACAATGTTTACGGTGGACTGATTTAGTAATTACTGTTTCCCAGTCTACTAAACAGGATATCGTCAATTACCTAGGAGTGAATCCTGACAACATCCAAGTTATTCCTCAAGCTAGCCGTTACTCTACTTTAGATTTAGCTAATACACTAGATTTACCGAATACCAAGGTGAAGTCTTTGCTGACATCAGTTAATTACGACTTCGCCCAACCCTATATTTTATTTGTCAGTACTCTTGAGCCGAGGAAAAATATTAATACTCTGATTGCAGCATTTAATTATTTAAAACAACGGCATCAAATTGATCATCAGTTAGTACTGATTGGGCAAAAAGGATGGTCTTATGAATCTATTTTTGCTGCTATTGCTAGTTCCCCGTGGAAACATCATATTCATCATCTGGGCTACTTATCGGATCAACTAGTAGCCTGGTTTTACTCAAATGCAGATGTTTTTGTGTATCCTTCCTACTATGAAGGGTTTGGTCTACCTGTTTTGGAAGCGATGACTTTGGGTGCCCCTGTGATTACTTCTAATACTTCATCCCTGCCTGAAGTGGCGGGAGATGCCGCAATTTTAATTGACCCTAATCAGCCTATTGAATTAGCAGATGCTATGGTCAAGGTGATCAGTAATTCTTCGTTGCAGGAGGAATTGATTAGAAAGGGTAAGGAAAGAGCGATGCTATTCTCTTGGGAGAGAACCGCAAGGGAGACTCTCGCAGCCTATACATCTTTAGTAGGAAAGGGAAGAGGGGGAAAAGTACTTTAGGGATCGAGCCTTATAGATGATTAATGAGATAATTAATTAAATCATTAATCCTAATGGGATTGACCTGCATGTCACGCGGGGCGCGATTGGCCGTAGGCCACGCTACGCGAACGCATTTCTGTTGGACCTGATTACTCCAGAAGCTCCGGGTCAATGCCCATCGCCCTTAACCGCTCTGCTAGCCGCTGTGACCGTTGCCGTTCTTGTTCTAATAACAACCGTGCCTGTTGGGCTTCTTGAGCTTCCCTTTCTGTCGAGGTCGGAATCCAATAGAATGTGAAGTCTCAAGTGTGAAGTGTGAAGGTTGGCTTGTTTAGTTGTTCACCTTTGGCCTCCGTAATTTTTCACAAGAATGAAACAGCCCTACAGGCTTCAGCCGGTGGAGGAGGTCAAATACCCATGTTCTAGGAGAAATTCCGGGGAAATTTCATCCATCGCTTCAGCAGCTGGTACTCGATTACCCAGCAACTTATCAACATATTTCCCTAAAATGTCACTTTCGATATTCACCCAATTGCCAGTCCGTAAGTGGCTAAGATTCGTATGGCTGTAACTATGGGGAATCACCGCTACTTTGAACCAACTGCCGTTGGGGTCACACTCAGCAATCGTTAGGCTGACCCCATTGACAGCAATGCTACCCTTAGGAACAAGATAACGGGCTATCTTATGCTGCCACACATCCATCAAAGAAGCTGGTGCTGTAAAGCACATTTCCCAGGAGTTTGGTGTTTGTAAAGATTCCGTTAAGCAGCCAATACCATCAATGTGACCCGTTACAAAATGACCCCCTAGTTTGCTACCCACACGCAAAGACGTTTCCAAATTAACGTAAGAAGTTGTCTGTAGCCTTTGTCCAAGGGTGGTGCGCCCCTGAGTTTCATCAGAAGCAGTGGTTGAGAAGCCTGTGGGCAAAACTGTCTCTACCGTTAGGCAAATTCCATCTACTGCTACACTATCACCAGGTTCTAAATCCTGTAAGATAACATCCATAGCATCAGAGGTAGCGGAGACAATAAAGCGATCGCTTCCCATTGGTCTAATTGTGCCGAGAGCTTGAATTAATCCTGTAAACACTGTTGTTTATACTGTTCTTCTGTAAGCGGATGAACTGGTGCAACTAGACTGTTAGTAGGAAAAGAGCTGGCATAGGTTTGTATTTTTTTAGTGAAGTGGCCAAACAAATTTCCTGAGACTAAGGCATACTTGGAGAATACAATCTTGTTGATCTCACCGAATTGGATTCTCAAGGGCTAATCTTACCGTTGACCGGTAACGTGAAAAGAACAGATCTGGCAAGCGCAAGTTTCGGTGCCCGTCTGTACAGTACTAGTTTACCGCTTCGCTTTGATGCCCCTGATGCTGACCGTATTCTAGAGGCTAAGCTGATGATTGAAATGAGAGTTGCTGGCATTGCAGTAGATACTGTAACACGTAGCCCCATCGTGTTACTCAAAGATGTCTTAGATCGGCGTGCTCTGCCAATCTATATTGGGCAAGATCAAGCAAAAGCAATTATCAGTGCTTTGGAAAGACAAACACCACCCCGTCCCCTGACCCATGACCTAATGGTCAATTTTCTAGAGGAGTGGAGCATAACACTGGATCGTGTTATAATACACTCTCTCCAAGATAACACATTCTATGCCAGCCTCTGTGTTAGTCAGGGTGAGACAAAGAAAGAAATTGATGCTCGACCAAGTGATGCCATATCTATCGCCCTGCGTACCGGCAGTCCGATTTGGGTGATGGAAGAAGTTATTGCTGATGCTTCGATTCCTGTAGACCAAGATAAGGATGAAGAGGAGCGTCGAGCGTTTCGGGAATTTGTCTCTAATATCCGCCCAGAAGATTTTCTCCACCGTGGAGGATATAGCCGTGGTACCTAAAGCCAAAAGATTGGGATTAAACGGGATTTAACAGCAACAATATTTTAATTGCTCTGTCAAAAAATTATTGAGATGTTTCTGAAAGCCTTACCATTTCGGCGTTTGTGGTAGTTTTGCTGAGGCTCTAATCCCGATGCTCTACCGCAATTGAGCGTTGGAAAAAATGGATATATCCCAAGCGATACCCCAAGCGATCCCCCAAACTATAACCGAATACACATCGATAGCAATCAACTGAGTTTTTTGCGCAACTGTTTTTTCGGCAACATTTTAACCAAAGATTTGATAACCAAAGATTTGATTATTTCAGCAGTTGGGGAACATGCGTTATCGGCGGTTTGGTAAAACTAATCTCCAGCTTTCAGTATTTTCTTGCGGCACCATGCGTTGCTTAGCATCTGAGTCAAATGCTCAGAAGACGGTGCAACAGGCAATGGATCAAGGAATTAACCACCTGGAAACTGCCAGGGGTTACGGCAAGAGTGAAGAGTACCTTGGTAACATCCTGAAAGCTGGATTGTCATTACCACGAGACCAGCTATATATCACCACCAAGATTCCACCAACCCCTGATGCTGATTTGATGAGTCAGTGGATTAATGATTCCTTAGAACGTCTACAGCTCGACTATGTCGATTGTTTAGCAATTCATGGGATTAACACTGAAGAGCATCTGTCCTGGGTAAAGTCTAACACTGGCTGTATGACAGCTGTCCAAAAAGCTGTAGGCCAGGGACGTATAAACCATGTTGGTTTCTCAACCCATGGTTCAAGAGAAGTGATTCTAGGGGCAATTCAAACAGATTTTTTTGAATTCATTAACCTACATTACTATTACTTCTTTCAACGCAATGCTGCGGCGATTGAATTGGCTAATCAGAAGGATATGGGGATATTCATCATATCTCCTGCTGATAAAGGAGGCAAACTCTACACCCCACCACCAACGTTAGAGAAACTGTGCCATCCCTTCTCGCCACTGGAACTGAACTATCGGTTTTTATTAAGCGATCGCCGCATTACCACCCTTAGTATTGGACCGGCTAACCCAGATGAGCTGACTCTGCCTTTAAGTGTGGCTAACCGAGACGAGTCTTTGAGCCCAATGGAAGTGGTAGCATTCTCTCGTTTGGAAACCCAATTGAACAATGCTCTAGGAACTGACCGCTGTAGTCAATGCTATGCTTGTCTACCTTGCCCAGAAACCATTAACATTCCAGAAGTATTGCGGCTGCGCAATCTTGCTTTAGCTTATGACATGACCGAGTTTGGTCAATACCGCTATCAAATGTTTGAAAATGCTGGTCATTGGTTTAGGGGGGTGAAGGGAAACCGTTGTACCAATTGTGGTGACTGTCTTCCCCGTTGCCCCGAACAACTGGATATTCCTTCCTTACTCTCTGATACCCACCAGCGTCTTAATGGTTCTCCTAGGCGTCGTCTGTGGGGATAAGGTTAGTTGGTTGTTCGCCCCGTATTCGGTGTAGGGTAGGTTGTCTGTCAGAATGCAGAATGCAGAATGTAGAATTCTACATTCTTAATTCTACATTCTTAATTCTTTAAGGTTGGTTGCTTTAAGGTTGGTTGATGGATAAAAAAAACACCGTTACTAAAATAAATCCTTTATACCTTGTGCCTTGTGTCTTGTGCCTTGTATTTCTAGAGAGTTGTTTTCTGGTTGGCTGGAAGCCTAAACCAGTTTTAGCTCAAAAGACTGTAGGAGTGCAGCCGGACACAGAAGCTGTGAATTTAAATTTACTGCAGCCAGATAATCTTCCTACTGATGGGTCTGTGATTACTGCTGATACTATCTCTCAAACTAAGCTCACTACTCCAAGTTTCTGGTGGGCTGATGAACAGTTTGGCGGTAAGCTACTGGATAATTGGTTAGCTTATCCGAGTAAAGGCCGGGTAGATTTGGTAGTGAATCGTCAACTCTGGAGTCTGCTTAATTATCTGGGTAGGTATGCTTTTATTAACAAAATGGGAAACGTTGCCAGGGATTATAACTACAATACCAGAGTATTTAACCAGCGAGGAAAGCCTTTAGGAGCTTATACCTGTGATGGTAATTCCATGTGCCAGGTGGAGGTATGTATTCCTGGTCAAGTACCTTTAGCTGGCCAAGTCTCGGCCTTTTGCCAGTTATCACAAAACTAGAACAGGCAATTTTCAGGTACTTCGCATTTCTTTCCACAAGGATTCATACTGCTTTTGTGTAGACTCTGGTAAGGGATGGAGGAATTCACACTTGTCCAGAATTGCTGCTTCTGGCAGCAGTAGAGGATTAGATTGGATATCTTGTGGCAGCGTATTTCTTGGCATATTAACCAGAATCGGGGAAGCAGCATTAGTCAGTAGAGAAATTTGCTTGGCTGATTTGCTATCCCAGCAAAATTCAATCCACTTTTTGCTTAAATCCGACCCAGAGTTACTTTCTGAGGAGTCAGAAGCAGAGCTAACTGATACCGGTTTTACCCATAAATCTGACCAAAGAGCTGTTCCTGACTGAGGCACCACTGCCTCAATTTGGCGATCGCGTGTTCTTAGTGCCAGGATATCCGTAGACCAACCGACTGCTACCCAGGTATCCCCCAACACTAGAGGTTTTAGGTAGTGATCCGAACTGTAGAATTTAACCTGTTTAGCCAGTTGTCGAAGTGCTGGTTTCAAGTCTTTGACTTGATTTAAATCCTGTTGATTATAAGATAAGCCTAGGTTTTTCAAGGTTAAACCAATCACTTCTCGGGGGTGGTCTAATACAGAAATGCGATCGCGTAAAGACTCACGCCACAAGTCACTCCAATCACTGGGAGTCCAGCCTAAGGCTTTGAACTTGTCACGGCGATAGGCAATGACAGTAGCACCCCAGCGATAAGGAGCACCCCAAATTTCTCTTGAGTTGTCTAGCTGACCAGTTTGGTCACGTTTGACAAGTTTCTGGTACTCTGGCCGCAGTTGTTTCCATCCTGGCAACGTTTCTATCTTCAAAGGTTGGATCAATTCCTGCTCAATGGCTGACTTGAGCCAATAATCTCCTAAGGTAACTAAATCAGTACTTATCGGTTTCCTAAACCTAATCGGGAGCAAATCTAGGGGAAACCAATCTTGGTTATTTTTGGGTTTGCCTTGCTCTTTCAAGCTTGTCAGGAGTTGGAATAAAGCAGATAGTTGTTTCTCCGGGTCAAAATTTAGCTTAGCCCGTAGTGTTAAGGTCTTACGAAATTCACCCAACAGCTGAACTGGGATTGAATTTTGCAACAGCCTTACCTTTAAAGAGGCTTGTTGTCCGATATTACAACCAGATGCTAACTGACTAAGGGCTATGGTACTAGCACCTAGTATCAAGGAGCGTCGCTTCATAAGTATTTCTGAATTTCCTATAGTTACCAACTATTTGACCTTAATTTACATTGGCTCAATAGCAACTACCATAGCTATTACCAATTAACTGACTTTTGTGACCTGTTAGGCCAACAACCATCTGCTAGATCTAGTAAATCTAATCAATTAACAACTACTCATAGTCTGGTTAACAAAACTAATCCAAGTCAAGGGCTAAGGCATCTGAATCTACTTTTACATCACTTTTACATCACTTGACATCAATGATAGTTTTACTCTTATTAATTGACTCTTAATAAGAGTAAGCATGATCAAAAGAACGAAAACACCAGCTATGTCTCCCTTTTCCTCCCCGTCCTCCCCCTGAACACAAAGTCTTGTTTGAGACCTAACTATAAGAAATCTAAATCTGTAAGATAAAGTGATGGGGGGATAGACATATCTATATTAAGCGGTTAATACACTTATTGCTTATCTTGTCAACTGCTATTAGTTGACCATCTCTCTAGTAGTTAGAGAAGGTAATGACATGAGGAAAATTATCCGTATGTTATGTATTAAAAGTTACTATTACCAAGGAATTAATTCCGAAAAAACCGATTGTGCTAATTGTAGTGCAGAACTTGGTATAAAAGACAATTATTAATTAAAGCTGAATTAATCAGGGTAAATATTAAGATATACAGCGGCTCTATGGCATTTTTGAAAAAATTACTCTGGAAAACCGACTCTAAGGAGTTTAGAGCTGATTTTTGACAATAGTTAAATAAATCAGCAATTCATCGGATTTTGATCGTTAAGTGACTAGGATAAAAAAGAACTAAGTTATGGCAGTTTAAAATCCTATGGATGAATATCAAAATCAAATCATGGCTCTAAGTGATAGAGTAGATACGCTGTGCGAATCCATCGAAAAACTCAGTTTGAAGCTTTCAGAAGGCCTTTCTGAACTCAAAAATAGTTCAAGGCAGGAAACTGAGGAATCTCAGCCAACTGGCCAACCGATACCCCGGACCCACGAAAGTCAAAGTGCCATTAACCTACTGACCCAACATAAAGATGTGCTGATTGATAGTAACTCTGGGCTAGGTAGTTTCTCTAGCAATAGCAATAATAATATCTCTGCTGATATTCAAGTTCAACGCTTAACTGCCCAACTTACAGCAGCCTACAATCGGATTGCTGCCTTAGAAGAACAACTCCTAGCACAGCGAATTCATTCCTAATTGGCAGTCTTCTCCAGATTAGTCTAAGGGTTGAAGGTTAATAGGGAAAACAAATCAGCACCTCTGTGATTTTCTAACTAACTTGGTCAGACTGTAAAGTGTTTTTTCACTGGCTCCAACAACAATCACCTCAGAGAAAGACGATATTGCTCCACTAAGTTTTCAATGGCTTGAAGTAATTCAGCCGAGTTCCAGCCCTTATAAAGGTGGGCTGCGATCGCACATCCTCCAGCACCCACACCTTCTTTGACATATCCTTGCTCATATGCCTGTAACTGAGAATAACGAGACTGGCTAAAACTCAATTGTGTTGCCAAAAGGGGTACACTCCCAATATCTTTTGCTAATCCAACCGTGTCACCAGTCGAGTCTTCTGCCACCCAGCGAGTTGTTCCCACAACTACTTGTGCTGGTTGCCATGCTAGGGAATTACCCTCAATCATACTGGGGTAGGCTAAACCCGACTCTGCCAATGCCTGTGCTAAGCTATAAACCGCTAGCATTTGGGTACCACCAGCGAGTAAAACGCCACAGTGACGACTAGCTGCCATTGCCATACCTGCTGCAGCAATTTGCATGGGATCTCCCACTGCTGCCACTAGCTTTAAGTGATCAAGTGGTGATGGTGTTAGGGCGTGAGAGGATGAGGAGGTGAGGGAGTGTACAGGTGCGTGGTGGTGGGGCTGAGACAGTGAATGCTTCTTCCTAGGTTCGCTTTCGGGAAGCTCCCCGGCTCCCCTACCCCCTAACCCAGCTCGTTCTAACCCCAGCTCCACCACCTCCCACTTTTGAGCATGATTGCACTGGGGATGGCTACTGTTAACCTTACCAGCGGCATCAATCCCCAAAGCAGTGAGGAGGCTAAGTGCGGTGGTAGTTCCCCCAACCACACACTCACTGATAATCAGATAGCTATCACCAACCACACTTGCTAGCTTTTCTCCCCACTGTAAACCTTGCTGAAATAGCCGTTTCACTGTTTCTAGGGGCAAGGCATTGCCAGAAGTTAGGCACTTAGCAGGAATACCACCTAAGTCAATGGCTGGTACTGTCGGAGGGTGAGGTAAACCAGCATTGAACAGATAGATGGGTAGGTTAAATGCCTCAACTACAGCACGGGAAATCAAGACAGGGGATACTCCCACAGTTAGAGGAGGAAGGGGATATTGAGGTTGGCGAGTAACTCCATTGACCAAAAACTCAGCATCAGCGATCGCAGTATACTGACGATCATCTGGGGTAGCACCAGCAGCAGAAATGCCTGGAATCAGCCCAGTAGCAGTGAATCCTAAAATACAAGCAAATACCGGTGAGCATCCTTGATACTGCTGTAACCATCGTTTTCCGTTTACCTGCTGGGTATACACTCGGATCATTATTCCTTAATTCTTAGTCCTTAGTTCTTATCTGAAATATAAAAATAAATAGAAACAAATGCTACACTAAAGATGAATTGTGGTGAAAGGTGACAGTAAACTTTGGATAAGGTGACAGAATCGTTTTTTAAAAGTAGCAAATTAAAGAAGTAAATACTTTACTTGTTAATAGGACTATTTTTTTACACACATTTTCACACACATTTTCACACACATTATTTAGGGATATAATTCCATAAATTTCAATAAAATAAAAGAACGATTGCTATACTTTACATGGGCATAAACTGAGCTAAAGGTAATCGGTTAAGCTTAAGCTCTAAGCTCAAAGGGCTCAGAGCTGATAACTATTTGCGTAAAGCGTAGCCGTCAAGTAGTTCGTAAGCTCACCGTTCAAAGTATAACAAACAACCTCTTATCAATTACAAGTGACCAATGGCTAATAGCTCAATCGTAATCCAGCAAAACTTTTACCCAGTGTGGTGGTCTAGGAATCGGGTTTCCTAATCGGTCTAGCATTAGTAAGGCTACAATATGCACCACGAATAAATAAATGGCATTATTGATTATAATCATTACTATAGCCAGGGTTTGAACTAGAAATAGACTGGGCTGAAATAGCAAGCCCAGCTTGACAAACCACCAATCCAATAATCCTGTCACCTGGGTCATCACGTAAACCCAGAGGTCTTCCCCCAGTAGAATTGAGAACAACCAAAACCGAAAAAAGAAGCCTATTGTACCAATTAGCGTACCCATACTAATAGAAAGCAGCCAGTTAGCTCGACGTTTCCAAAAAGCTCCCAGTTGCACCCCCATCAGACCATAAGGGACCAAAAAGATAATACTGCGAGTTACTCCCATAAGCACTGATAGTAACAACCCCGAAACCAGTGCTGCCATCCAGGATGCCCTACTGCCCCTCCTTAGGTAAACTAAAGCAATCGGCACTGGGAAAAACATTTTGAGTATTGGTCCTAGAGGAAAATAATAATTAATCAGCCAAATCAAGCTAGCGGTACTGGCCAGAAACGCTGTTTCTACCATGGTTATAGGTGTCTTAGCTCTAGGGTTTAGACCATTACCCAGGCGCTGTGTGTTAGCAGAAGTGGATTGTTTGTAGACTGCCCTAGGTTCCCTCTTTTCTAGTGGGTGATTTGGCTGCCCAGTTAATTGATCCCCCATCTCAGTTACATCAGCATTGCTCTTAGGGAATTCCGTTGTTGATTTTGTGGGTTTGTTTTTAGATTGGGCAAAGAGATCTTGTGAAGCCGCTTGACCATCATCAAAAGAATCACTCATGCAAATTTAGTAACCTCTTGAGGAAAGGGACAGATGATAACAGAAGAGATACTGTTAAAGTACCCTTGCATCTTAGCCCATCTGAAATTTCTCCTCATTTGGAGATACCTTATATCTCAAGACTAGATAATCATCTTTTCCAGAGCAGGCAGATCACAGATAAAAAGGATATCCTGATCCCGCATGATCAAGCCTTTCTTCTCCAGCTTTGTCAGGACTCGTGTGACCGTCTCCCGCGCCAATCCACTCAGGCTACTTATCTCTCGATGAGGTAAGTTAGGAATCTCAGTTCCTCTTTGTTTCAATTTGCCTTGTCCTTCAGCGAGAAACAACAATGTGTCTGCCACTCGTGAGGTACTATCTGACTCCCGCAAGCGTAGGCGTCGGTTAACCTGACGCAGACGCTTTGCCATCAACTGAGCTAAGTGGACACCAGCCAAAGGTTCCGTATGAATTAACTCAGTAAAATCCTGAGCAGGTATACTACCAATGGTTGTAGGGGTCAAGGTAATCACATCTGTTGAACGAGGTACTTCCTCTAACGCTGCCATTTCACCAAAGATTTCTCCTTTCCCAAGAATATTCAGGGTCACCTCCTTCCCATCCAGGTTATAGGTGCGAATCTTTGCCCAACCATCTAAGATGAAATAGACAGACCCGCCCCAGTCATTCTCCAGTAAAATCACTCGATTTGCAGGATGGCTACGGGTAACCATATTAATAATGGCTTTTTTGACACTAGAATCTGGTAAGCCAGCAAAAAAAGGAGTGCTAGCCATCGAATCATGAACATTAGAATTAACTTCAGATGAATTGTATCGGTCTTCCATGGGATCATGAGCGCTTCGTAAACACCTTGAATAGATAGATGATCCGCTGTCAAATCAAGTGAGTCAGGGAGTTTGCCTGTGTCAACTAAAAGAAGCCAATGAAACAGATCTGCTTAACCTCACCACCTTTGGTAGACCAACGACCATGACTGATGCGAGTGAAATTGCCTTGACAAACCAAGATTCTTAAACTACTTGCAGTGAGCTGAGGTAGGCTAATTCTGGTAGAGGGGTTGGCAATAATCACATCGGCTAAGTACAGTTATTATGCTCCATGATGAACAATTTGTAATAGTTTGGTGACTGTGGCAATTTAACATTAGACACAGGGGGCTGACTCTGACTCCTGTATGAATCAATTTGTTCTCGTCAAGGGTTTCAAAGTGACTGCTCAAACCGACATTCAATCTCTGATTGCTGATATTGACCACATTCTCCATAAGCCTGACTTTCCTTTACCATGGTTAAAGTCTGGTGACTTAGCGGCTGCACACCAGGTTTTGCGGAAAGTTCGTAGCTACCTAGTTTCCCAACAGCAGAAGCTAGGGGTAGAATCGGACAAGATAAGTACTACAGTCACCCCATCTCAGACGGGAGTAACCACATCTGTTCAGGAAGGAGTGCAGCAAATCCTGCGAGCGGTTAATCAAGAAATGAACCTTCTACGTACCGATTTGACGAAACCATTGCAGCTAGAGTTAGAGGCTCTACAGCAACAGCGGGAGTCTCTGGTACGAGAAATTCAGCATTTGGAGAGTACCAAGCAACAGCTGGATTACCATACCAAACAACAAACTACAAATGTGCAGTTTGCTTCAGACTTCTCACAAGGGCTAATCAACCGCCTTGTCGAAAGCTTGACGCAAAAGCTATCTCAAATTTTAGCGAATTGGGAAGCTCACTTAAAAAAGAATCCCACTAGTGACGACTCAATCAACCGATTGCCTTCAAATCAGGACGAGATTGTTGCTGTAGTCGAAAGACAAAAGGTTATTGAGCAACTACAGCAGCTTCAAAAACAATCTGATCAACTCATACAGAATATAGATCTTAACCAACGGTTGACTTTTGAGACCCTACAAAGAGATCTTCAAGGTTACCAGCAGTCTTTATCTCAGGAACTTGAAAAAATGCACAGCTTAGGCATGCAGGGAGAAATGTTGTTTGCTGCTTTTGTGAATCGTCTAGCTCAGCAGTTAGGACGAGAAGCTTCAAGCCTATGGCCTTCTTCACAACAACCAGCGGATGTACAGGTTCAAGTTGAAGATAAGGATAGCTTTAAATTACATCCGGAAACCTTATTGCCCAAAAACTCTGTGACTATGACTGAGGCGGTGTCTGAGCGTTCGCGAAGCGTGGCCTTTGGCCAATCAGATTTGAAGCAGGAACCACCAATGGATTGGTCAACAGGAGAATTGCCTCAATCCTGGGGGATAGGATTGTCTGAAGAAAATACACCATTGCGTTCGCGTAGCGGCTCGTACCGAGCATCGCGTAGCGTGGCCTACGGCCAATCGCACTTAAGCGATCCTACGCCAGAGTCCGAGAAGACATCTGTGAGCAATGACTCCCTTGAGCATTCAGAAGTCATTGCTACTATTAATGCCTTGACAGATTTGTGTGAACAAATGGGTGTGAATTACCTCAAGGGGTGACAACTAGGTGCTTGAGGGTTTGAGACCCTGTGGGGTTTGTGGGATATGGCGTGTGGCGGGGACGTGGGGTGGTTTGGAAGATTAAAGAGCGATTTGAGCAAAGAAAATAGTGGCTTGTGACGATGCAAGTTTCTTTCATTACAGAACAGATCTGTTCGCGCAGCAGGGCCTTAGCTCTTCGCAAGCCCTGGGACGCTCTTAAGAAACTCGGATGAAGCGCGTCCGTTCTGTTTTCGGTAAATTCTTGAAAATTCCTGCCAAGCTGGCAACATGGCTAAGCTATAGCAGTGTTTACTGATCTGTGATCTTAAATCGGCTTTTCTAGCCCCCTTTTAGCCCAGTCGAGAGGGAAGTTGCGGCTACATAAGCTTGCGTTTGCCTGCCTTTGACCTAAGGCTTCCCCTCATGACTTGACTATAAAGGAGGTTTTTAACTTGGATTTAGTATCAGAGGTAGTCTTTAGGGATGTCTACCTAGCAACTTAACATCAATTGCATTATTTTTACCTCTAATCATTTCCAGTCATTTGTTGATTAATAATAGTCAACTATTCATACCAAAATTCAGACTAGAAGTCAATTAATTCAACCCCAATTCACAATCCCTTCACGAATTCGTCGATACAATGTGAAAGTTCAATGAAATGATACAAAATATACTACTCTTTTTTTGAAAAATCAAAATACTATGAGCAGAGGCTTCGATTAAAAATTCTTAATAAGGCGGTCAATAAAAATGACTAGGTCATCTACCTATATATAAGTTACTTTTATAAAAAAAATTAACTTTAGTGGGAACTTTTAAAGTTTTCAGCGGTCTGGTTAATAGACTATTTAGTGAACAACAAAGACTTTAGGGTTAGTGGGTGCCTACCAAATCTTTTGGAAAATGGCAGGAGACTCTTCCATAAAGTTTTGCCAAAAACTACCTAAGCAAGTTGGCTCTATTGAGCTTAACTGTTCTATCAGCCTGGGGATTTAAAGCAATTATTCCGTCGTTTAATCAACTTTAGATAACTAATAAAAAGCCGTGATTATCTCCAAGTCTTCTGCTTATACCTCGATTGATTCACCAATTTGGGATAACAGAATACCAAGTTGTTTATTTCAGCAAGAGGTTCATCAGTCTGCCAACAATACTATCAAGCGATTAATTGATATTATTGGAGCTTTGGTTGGATTATTAATTACCGTGAGCATCGCAATTCCGATTGCGATCGCTATGTCGATAGTCGATCCCGGTCCATTATTTTATAGTCAGATCCGTTGTGGTCTGAATGGGAAACCCTTCCGAATCTGGAAATTCCGTTCAATGATCGTGGGTGCAGACAAACTCAAGCACTTAGTAGAAAACCAAGCTAAAGGTCATATATTCAAAAATGAAAATGATCCCCGTATCAGTCGGATCGGAGGCTTTCTACGCCGCACCAGTCTTGATGAATTTCCCCAATTCTGGAACGTCTTGATCGGAGAGATGAGCCTAGTTGGAACTCGTCCTCCTACCTTTGATGAAGTCATGAGCTACAACCGCCATCACTACAAGCGTTTAAGAGTTAAACCTGGAATCACTGGTGAATGGCAAGCCAATGGTCGTTCAAAGGTGACTGACTTTGAAGATATCGTTCTTATGGACTTGGATTACCAACATAAGTGGTCTATTGGCTACGACCTGAAGCTGATTGTGAAAACTATCATGGTAATCTTTAATAGGCATGGTGCTTATTAATATCACGTTATAAGTTGTTAACCCGATAGTACTAAATCCAGGTTGAACAGAATGCTAAAGCTAACCCTATCTACAATGTTTTATTGAGAATGTTTGATTGAGGTGGGGTTAGCTTAAGCAAATAAACAGGCATCGATAACAGATTGATTAATTAGTGACAGGATAATCACTCCTGTTATTTTTATCTTATTTTTATCAGTAAAGTTAATCCTATTTTTCCAAGACTTACCGACCCTTTTTGAGAACTGCTATCAACAGACCAATCAATACAGAACTGGAAGTATTGACTGGAGATTAGAGTTTACTCATATCAAGTTGAGGAATAACCTCTTTAATGGTTCCTAAGACAATAAAAATCAACACTGAAAAAATTAACGATGATTTCCTGAATTGATCCAGGGAAATAAATCTTAATAGGTGATATTTATAGTCATATTTATTTTTTAATGGAGCCTACGGGAATTGAACCCGTGTCCGCCCTGGTTATTTACTTATCGCTCATTCACAGGCATAGCCCCTTTAACCCTCGGAGCGGGGATCATCCATTATCCCGGATGACAGGATGCTTTGGTGAAGTCTTAGCTAGCAAACCGACCAAAGACAGCTTACTAGAGCATCCGTTGGGGTTAAGTCCGTAGTCCTTAACGGAGTCAAACTACAGACGCTCGAACCTGTTTATAGGTGTTTAGGCAACAGCAGGTGCAGCCTTACGAGCAAAAGGAACGATGTTGTTCGCAGTTACAATTTTTTTGAGTCCGGTATTTGCGAGAGAAGACTCACTCTCGACCTGAATCACGGGTCAGCTTTCACCAACACGTCGAAACCATTAAGGCCCCTTGGAGTTATTTCCTTTCTCTATTATAGTCAAGATTTCAAAGTAGCAACTACCAAATACGCGTTATCCTCTGGTGTGATCCTGAATTGGAAAATTTCTTTAAAGCTATTTAGCTGGGTAAATCCCCGCCTTCTATAAGGACGAGGACTTACGTGAACCTGTTAAATCTTGCTGCTGAGGATTTCCTCAATCGCTTGTCGTTCTGCTGGTTCAGTGACAGGCAAACTCTGGCGGGTATCAGTAATCAGCCAATCTAGGGCTGCCGCCTGAACATCAATAGCCGCACCAGTCTTGTCAACACAATAGCGTCCAAACACTAGCTTATCCACTAGACGTACTCCGGCTCCAAGGCGAGAGTATTCAAAAATGACGCTATTCTCAACCGTTGCTCCGCTACAGATCCAGCAATTGGGACCAATCATAGTTGGTCCGATAATCTTTGCCCCATCTTCGATGTGGGTCATAGCACCAATGTAAACCGGACCTTTGATATCTACTTTGTCCCAATTCACCGCCACATTTAAGCCAGTATAGATTCCGGGAGCGACTTCTTTGCCAGGAATCGGTACATTCTTGATTTCTCCAAGCAGCACACCTCGAACAGCTCGCCAGTAATCTGGGACTTTACCAATATCAACCCACTGGAAATCCATTGGTACCGCATAGAAAGGAGCCCCCGTTTCCACAAGTTTGGGAAATAGTTCGCCGCCAATGTCATATTCCTGACCAGAGGGGATATAGTTAAAGATTTCTGGCTCAAAAATGTAAATTCCTGTGTTGATATTGGTACTGAGGGCTTCCTCCACTGAGGGCTTTTCTTGGAAAGCTTTGATGCGACCAGTTTCATCTGTAACTACGACACCGTAGCTAGACACCTGTTCTCGTGGTACAGGTTTTGCCACTAGGGTAGCAATTGCTCCCTTTTCTTTATGGAATTTAAGTGCTGCTGTCAAGTCCAGGTCAATCAGGGCATCACCACAGAGCACCACAAATGTATCATCAAAGAAGGGATAAAAGTCCTGGATCTTACGCATGCCACCAGCTGAGCCGAGGGCTTCCCCAACCAGTTGACCATCAACAATGCGACCTTCAAAAGAATAAGCAATTTCAACGCCAAAGCGTTGCCCATCTCGAAAATAGCTTTCAATTTCGTTAGCCAAGTGAGAGACGTTGACCACAATTTGGTCGAAACCATGTTGTCGTAATAGTTCTAGTAAAAACTCCATTACTGGTTTTTGCAGGATGGGAATCAATGGCTTGGGAATAGTGTAAGTGATAGGGCGAACGCGAGTTCCCTTGCCAGCTGCCAGAATCATGGCTTTCATGTATCTTTTCTCCTTAAACTAAATCCATAGAGGTTGATGTGGGCAATTGAGTACGATTCTAACTAGTCCTTGAACTCTCACCCACGATTAGCACGAGGGACTTTAGTCCCTAACTCTTTTTCATAGCCACCGCTATTACACAGTGGCAAACAAGCTGGAATTTTCTGTAACCTGTGCTTTGAGTGATGCTTTGAGTGACCCCAGTTGAGAATTACTGGTTTCCTGACAAGGCTAGTTGATGTTATAATGACCCGCTTTTAAGCGTGGGGTTCATTACTCCAATTTACGGATTTTTATATCTTGGTAGAATTCTTCTTGGCATAACTCAACCTTAGACTGAGCAGATAACAATAGCAGTCCCCAGAAAACACTAACTCTGTCCCCTATTCGTGATTCAATAGGAGCGATCGCTGTTTCTGTGTCAGCTTTTCCCGACATCTTGGCTGTTCTGAGTTTGTCCTCCTGGTAAGAAGAACCAAGGGAAGTTGATGCAACTGATGATGGGGATAACGTCCACCACTCTAACAACTGATTTAAATTCAGCCAATCGTTGTCTGCCGCTAGCTCATACCAGTAGCGGGATAGAAATTCCTCCAGCCGTGTGGCAATCTCGGTCAAGTTTTCATCATGAGCTAGATGGGCAATACGAGCTGCCTGACTACGGACACTAGAGCGAGTCCCTTTTTTAGGGGAAGGTAAGGGGTTTTCACCCAGTTGGACTGCCATCTCCTGCAACTGTTTAATGAGCTCTGGCAGGGTTACTGGGCGTCTTTTAGGGGGTCGGGCAGCAGAGCGACGGCGTAGATGACGTTCTAGATTGCGAGGCAAACCTCTATCTCCCCTGCCATCAATTTCCTCGGACCCATCCAGTTCTTCGGATTCCTCCAACTCCTCGGGTTCTTCTAAACGTTCCAAGGTATCGGCTTTCAGTAGAACTAGCATGGATGCCCATAGAAACGCTTGCCCAGACTGAGACAAGTCCGTGTCACGGTATCCGAGTTCTGGATCACTGTCTAATGCCAGTGTACTTAGATAGCGGTCAATGACATCAATTACCTGAACATCCCATGGGTCAATTTCTCCCCGCTGTGCCACATCAATGAGAATAGCGATCGCTTCGGTAGCAGGTGTTGTTGTCATCTATAGGACCCGTGTCTATTGACTAACGATATATAGCCATGTCTTGTTCGATACTGTTGGTCAATTAACTGACGGCAGGACTTACACAAAACTGGGCACCAAACCCTATAACCTATAAGTACGCTTACTGACCCTACTGGTAGAGTTACTGCGGAAGTCCTGTAAGGTGTGATATCAACTCCGGTAGCATCGGTATTGTATGATTTGGAGGGAGGACAAATAGGAGAACGAAAATAAGGAAGCGTAAATTTTACATCTTAAATTTTCACTCTTGTAGAGACCTTGAATACAACCTCTGAAGCAAACAGGATTTATCTGAATAGACACCATAAATTTGCGAGTTTTAGGGGTGAATTGGTAGCCCTTATATTGGTCTATGGGGAGTAAAGTTAACTGCTCAAATAGAACAACTTACTGGCGCTTTTGGTCTTCGATGTACTTCTTAATAACTTCGATAGACCCAGCGAAACGGTACAAACGCCCATAGCTTTTAGTCCCAAGCCTAGGCAGTCTAGAGCGAAGTTGCGGGAATTATTTTATGAGATATATAAGACATACCTTTAATGTTTGACTGCTTTATAAACTCCAAACTTAGGGTTAACTTCGATAGAAAGACGTACATGGACTTGCATTACTTCCATCTCTAGAATTTATTAGTCCATGTTCGGGCAAGCTTCTATAGTTAACTCTTCGATCCTGCTCTCAAGGTTGCCTGTAAGAACTTTTTGTGCGTACTTAGGGCAAACTATAACAGGTTACTTACAATAGTAAACAACATTTTTGTTAGACTTATATTGCTTAGGCATTGAATTATATAGCTTATAGGGGAGATTCAGCTCCTTGAGATTTTACCAATCCCCAATAGCGATACCAAAATTAGTCTAATAGTGGATTATCTGACAATGGGTCAGATGCCGATAAAAGCAACTGTTTCTGTTCAATCTCAATTTTGTATTGTTGAATGTCGTCTTCTAATTGTCTAATCTGTTCATCCTTTGAGTGTATCTGCCCAACCATCTTACGAGTTCCTAGAAAATTGAGAAATCGCGTCCACAAGCTGAATAACCAGGCTATTACTGCTCCAAGCCACATGGATAGAATCAGTGCAATCGCCAAGGGAGCCTTAACCTGGATACCATCAATAATCCTAATGGAAACAGATTGGGTATTTTCCAAGCCAAATAAGACTAGTGCCAGACATAGAGCGAAAATCAGCAAAAAATTAATCTGTCGCATCAGCTTAATCCAAAACCGTTGCAGTTGCTTCCTACTTCTACAACAGATAACACGAAAATTCGGCTTTTTTAACTTGCCGATTACTGTAAAGTGCACAGGTGTCCCAACGCGCACAGGTCAAGGACATCTACTTGGCACGGTCATCAACTGAACTTTTTACCTCTTTTACCCCCGCTGTTTTGGGGAGCTGGGGAGAGCTTGGATTAGCTCAGGTTATGACTTTGTGCAGTATAGCAGCAGTTGGAGTTCGCTTCAAGCCTACACCTGCTTGCTAGGGAGATCTAAAATATGCCACCAAAACTGGTCAATTGTAAGGCAAGAAACATGAATACTAGAGTAGCTGATTTACGTAAGGATTACACATTGAAGGGTTTGAGTGAAACCGATGTCCACCCAAATCCTTTCGAGCAATTCAAAATTTGGTTTGACCAGGCAGTGGCTGCCGAGTTGCCAGAACCGAATGCCATGACTATAGCTACAGCAACACCCGATGGCAAACCTTCCGCCCGGATGGTACTTCTGAAAGGCTACGATCAGCGGGGGTTTGTCTTTTACACTAATTATGAAAGTAACAAAGGGCAGCAGTTAATCGAGAATCCTTGGGCTGCCATCACCTTTTGGTGGGCTGAGTTAGAACGACAGGTACGGATTGAGGGGCGAGTGGAGAAGCTAACAGCCGCTGAGTCTGATGATTATTTTAACAGTCGTCCCAAGGGTTCTCAGCTGGGGGCTTGGGTGTCAGATCAAAGTCAAGTTATTCCTAGTCGTGAGGTGTTGGAGCAACGGCTACAGCAACTGAAGCAAGACTATGAAAATAAAGAGGTATCTCGTCCACCCCACTGGGGAGGGTTCCGGGTAATTCCATCAGAAATTGAGTTTTGGCAGGGACGTCCCAGTCGGCTCCACGATCGGTTGCTGTACAATCGTGGTGAGGATGGGGATTGGGTGATTAAACGATTGTCCCCTTAGTGAGCTGGTCTTCATTGTCTTGATCCAAAACGCGAGTGGTTTGGGTTCTGTGTACGGAACCTGCGTTGGTAGTGGCAAAGATCTAGTGATTCGGCTAGGGTCTGGTCAAGGTAACAGGAGCTAAAATCACTACTTTTGTAGCACTCCCAAACTTTGGATATCTCGAATCCCTAACGTTTACGCCGAGCTTTTGAGTGCTTTGATTTTGGAGTTTGGATAATGGGAACAGTAAAGTAAAACTGAGAACCTTGGTCTTTGCCAGCTGAATTTGCCCAAATTTTACCGCCCCAGCCTTTGACAATTTGGCGACAAATTGCTAAACCTAGCCCTGTTCCCCCAGTAGTTCGCCGCAGAGCACCTTCTTCTTGATAGAAGCGGTCAAAAACAGCTTCCAGCCGATTGGGTTCAATACCACGTCCAGAATCTTCGATAATAACTACTATCATCGAATCATCGAGTGTTTGGATACTTATTTTTACTTCTCCTTGTGGGCTGGTAAATTTGCAGGCATTATCGAGAAGTCTAGCTAGAGTTTCAACTAGCCACTCCCCGTCGGCTTTGACTAATGGAAGGTTCTCTGGAACTTGAACCGATAAACTAGGTCGTTCATCTTCAGAACGGCGAGCGCAAACATTACTCAGGGAAAGGTCAATGCACTCTCTTAGGGAGAGGGATTCTGGGTGCCATTCCACACGACCACTTTCTAAGCGGGAAAGAGTCAGGAAGTCCTGAATCAGTTTCCGCATTCGTTCAGCGTCAGCGAGGGCAGTATTGAGCATGACCTGACGCAATTCTAGGGACATATCTGGCTCACTAGCTAGACTCTCAAGACATACTTGAATTGTGGAGAGGGGAGTGCGCAGTTCATGACCTGTAATCGCTACTAAATTGCTACGGGTGCGGTCAAGAGCTTCTAGCTGCTGATTCAAATCTTCTAGGTTGGCGTAGGCTTCGGCTTGAATTAGAGCTACACCGACTTGAGTTGCGATCGCATCCACTAAGGCTAACTCATCTTTTTCCCATTGATAAGGTTGGGACCCACAATGATGTATATCTAACATGCCCAATAACTGACCCTGATACAGCACTGGTACCTTCAGCCAAGAGCGAATGGCAAGCTCTTGGACTAGATTGTGCAAGGTTTTTGATCGTCGATTACCAGTTTTCTTTGTGGAATTAGTACCGTTAATCCGAGGATCTGTCTGGGTGTCTTCTACATAAATCCGTTCTCCACTCTGGACAACCTCTTGGAATAGGCAATTGTCTTGCAATGGCCATATTTTTCCTAGTGTGGCAACTAAAGGGTCATCCCCCTGACTAGAGGGCTTTAAGAACTCATGATTGATGATAGTAGTGGTATCTGTTGCTTTACAGCGATAAATTAGACACCGTGATGCTTCAAGGGCTTTACCCAACTCTTGCACAGCCACTTCAAGAATGGCATTGGGGTCAAGGGATCGCCTAATGGCGTTGGAAATAGAGTTGATCAGAGATTCTTTCTTGCCCTGAGCAGCAATGGAGCGATAGGCTTTGAGCAATTTATACTGACCTGCTTGTAGATAAGTCACCAAACGCTGGACAAAAGGATCAGAATTGGCGGAACTTTGAGCTTGGTCGAGAAGGGATAGATTACTGGTGGAGTTTTGGGTTAATCGAGCACTAACTACTGATGAATCGTCTAAATACTGAGATTTTGCCTGTTCAATCTTAGCTGCCAGTTCAGGTCGGTAAATTTGAATGCGATTGAGTAATATCTCCGCTGCTTTTTGACTCACCTTCCGGTCAAATGTCCAGATTCCTTCAAAACGTCGGGATGAGTCCATTTCCCCATTGGTCACCTCTAGTATTGGTGAGGGTCGTTCTTGACAAATCAAACAGTTTGTGTAACTTCGCCCAATAACTACCAAATGCCATTCTTGAGAGAGGGTATCGTTGGGTTCAAATGCCACGGTTTCGTGATACTCTGAACTACTCTTAAATTCTGTTTCCGGTGCTGCTAGTACATAGACTTGGGGGGTCTGTTGAGCAATGCGTCGATATCGATGAGCTTCCTGACGGTAGAAACGCTCTCGCTGGAAGCTAGCAATGACCAACGGCTGCTCTGAGCCAGCTAATACCTGATCTTCCATGGCATGGGAAAGTGCGGTCAAAGAAGACTTGAAGTACACCTGTGACCGCAGTATAGGTATAGCTTGCAGTAAGCTTTGCAGCACGGAAGTCGTAATAATCATTAATAAATTTTCATCACAAATGCTAGGTATTTTAGAAACCCCAGCTATGGGCAACGGGGAACGAAAAACCAGTCGGGGTCTTTAGTCCCAGTCAGGGTATGGGGTGCTGACAACCTATAGACTTTTTATGTGTACCTTTCTCAATTTATCTTATACACAGGAGATTGAACACAGCGAATTTTGAAGCCCCACCTTGTTTCAGATGTATCGCGTTAAGTCAACCCGATATCGTTGTTTTTTAGTAATAGAGACATCCCCAACCTCCAAGCGTCCTTTACCACGAATGGCAATCAAATCTCCAGATTTGACTGTATAGCTAGATTGCTTGACCTCTTTCCAGTTAACCCGCACATCCCCAGTAGTAATGAAATCAACCATCTTGCTGCGGGACATACCAAACCCAGCCGATGCGATCGCATCTAAACGCATGGAAGCTTCTGTTGTTGTTCTGAGTTTCTTTTTCGGTTCCCTAATCTTGAGTTCACTCAAATCAATCCGTTGAGTTTTGACAGGTACCGAACGCACCTGATTTAAATTCAGCTCCAGAAACTCTACCAACTCTGGTACAACAATCACCTGAGCACCTCGCTCTCCCAAGACAATAATGTCCCCAATCTTCTCTCGCACCAATCCAGTGCCCAGAATTGCCCCCAAGAAATCCCGATGAGTTGCCGTATCAAACAAAAAATTCCCAGCAATATCCAAACCCACCACTTCTACCTGAGATTTATCCAGAGGCAATTCCTCACGGGCGATCCCTAACCGTTGTCGTTCTGCCTGAGGATATCCGCCCCAAGCCAGCAATTGCACTTCTGTCAACCGTTCAAACTGCTGAGCAACCTCTACCAAAACTGGCGGTGATAGAAAATCAGTCAATACCACCTCCCAAGTCTTAATTGCTTGATCAGCTTGGTCAATCACACGAGCCACATCTTCTCGATTCTCTACACTTTTTAAAAGTTCTTCTCTAGGTAGCATTACTAACAAATTTTTAAAGACGTTTGATTAATGGTCTAAATAATTATTTCCTCAAATTCTAATCAGGATTTAGCAATAGGTAATCAGTTTCGCATACTATCTATTACCCATGACTAACTCTAAAAGTTATCTTTCTTAAATTTTATTTATTTTTATTTACATTTAGTCTTTGTTACTTTGCCCTCTTTGCGCCTTTGGGATTTTTACCCCCAAAATAATTGCGCAACCCTTATATAGTCTAGAGGAACTCATACCGTTGAATAGTCTCTGGCTGAAACTGACGCAGAATTTTAGTGCCTAGCTCTGTCAAACTCTCGGATCCCTGAACAACAATTAAGTATTTTCCCTCATTCAGACGGTTGCGATAAGGCAATGCATCACCACTACCAAGACTCAACCCAACCCCACCTCCAACGAAAACGCTACCCATTGCTGCTGCGATCGCACCAAATACCCCTCCCAGGAGATGATTACCAATTTCACTAGAGAAGCCAAACAGTTTTATTTCAGTTAGCACATTGAACAGATAACCCGCCGCAAATCCAAAGGGAAGCAACCAATATGCCATTCGTCGGGCTCCCTTGATTCCCTGTTGTTTGGGGTCAATGAATCCAAACTCATCAGCACTCTTATATCCTCTACCCAAGATACTTACTCGATCCATAGGTAACTCTTCTTTTTCCAAAGCAGTATAAGCTTCTTCTGCCTTAATGCGGTTGGGGAATACAGCAATCACATATTTCATCGCCACTTGTGCTGATTATGTAGATGTAAAGTTTACTTGAACTCTTTCTTGAGCTCGTTTTGAGCCCCCGCCTCAAGCACAGGGGCTTTCAAAGGTTAGAGTTTTGATAAATTTTCTATCAAAGATGGGGGAAACTTAAAATCTTTTAGATCAGTAGCTATCCAGGGATACCTTTGCAGTTAAGATAGCATACTGCGGTCAAAGCTACTGAATGTGAACAAATAGACCTGTTCAACTACATTTTTTTGTAGTTAAGTGCTATTGGATGATGGTTCATCTCTAGTACTCTTGGGGTTGATCTTAGTTTCCCATGGAATAGCTCCAGCACCGTGTGTATAGCCCATTAACCTATCTCCTGGTCATGTCTAAGGTTCTTGTTTCTGACTCAATTGATCAAGCTGGCATTGATATCCTTTCCCAAGTTGCTGAGGTTAATTTCAATCCGAATCTATCACCGGAAGAACTATTGACAATTATCCCAGACTATGATGCTCTGATGATTCGTTCTGGCACCCGCGTTACCCAAGAGGTAATTGAAGCGGGCAAGCAACTCAAGATCATCGGTCGTGCTGGTGTTGGGGTTGATAACGTCGATATCCCAGCAGCAACTCGTCATGGGATTGTAGTTGTTAACTCTCCGGAAGGGAATACTATAGCTGCAGCCGAACATGCCCTGGCGATGATGCTAGCCCTATCTCGCCATATCTCCGATGCCAATCAGTCAGTTAAAAGCAATAAGTGGCAGCGTAAGCTTTTTATTGGCACAGAAGTTTACAAAAAAACCCTTGGTGTAGTTGGCTTGGGTAAAATTGGCTCCCATGTAGCAACTGTCGCCCGAGCAATGGGAATGAAGTTGCTGGGCTATGACCCCTTCATTTCGGTAGAACGGGCGGAACAGCTAGGCTGTCGTTTAGTCGAGATGGATTTGCTGTTGCAGGAGTCTGATTACATCACATTGCATATCCCCAAAACTCCAGAAACCGCTCATCTGATTAATGACGAAGCCATTGCTAAGATGAAGCCAACTGCCCGAATTATCAACTGTGCCAGAGGAGGCATTATTGATGAAGAAGCTCTGGCTAAGGCACTAAAAGAGGGGAAGATTGCTGGTGCAGCATTGGATGTTTATGAATCAGAACCACTAGGAGAATCCCCCTTGCGTGAATTGGGGAAAGAAATAGTTTTGACCCCCCACCTAGGGGCATCTACCGCAGAAGCCCAAGTTAATGTTGCTGTTGATGTAGCCGAACAAATTCGGGATGTCCTCTTAGGCTTACCCGCCCGTTCAGCAGTTAATATTCCTGGATTGTCACCCAATGTGATTGAAAAACTCAGACCATACATGGAGTTGGCAGAAACTCTGGGTAAGCTAGTTGCTCAACTGGCGGGGGGACGCATTGAATTACTTGATGTCCGATTACAGGGAGAGTTAGCTACCAACGAAAGCCAACCCTTAGTGGTTGCTGCCCTCAAAGGCTTACTTTCCCAGGCACTGCGAGAGCGGGTAAACTATGTCAATGCATCCATTGAGGCAAAAGAGCGGGGCATTCGGGTAATTGAAACCAGGGATGCTTCGATGCGAGACTATTCTGGGTCCATACATCTATCAGCCACTGGTTCCATGGGGAAACATTCTGTAACGGGTGCTCTGTTGAATGATGGGGAAATCCACATTACCAGTATCGACGACTTCCCGATTAATGTTCCTCCCACTCACTATATGCTGTTTACCGTACACCGGGATATGCCGGGAATTATTGGTAAAATTGGCTCTCTGCTGGGTAGTTTTAATGTCAATATTGCCAGTATGCAGGTGGGTCGCAAAATTGTGCGGGGTGACGCAGTTATGGTTCTTAGTCTAGATGACCCCTTACCAGAGGGAGTTTTAACAGAGATTATGAAGGTGCCAGGGATCAGGGATGCTCACACGGTAACTTTATAAGTTAAGTACTGAATACGTTCAGTACTGAGTGCTGAGTGCTGAGTGCTGAATATGGGGAAAAGGTTATAGGTACAAACAATCTTGATCCTTAACGAAGGACCATGTATCTCCCCCTGCTGACTCCCCACTCTTAAACTCAGCACTCTCGACCTCGGAACTAAGATATGGCAAACAGCTGGTGGGAAATTCAAATTTTGTGCGACTCTGCCTTAGAGGATTTAATCTTCTGGCGACTAGAAAAGTTTGGTTGTCGAGGAATGTCCAGCCAGCTTAAGGGACATTCTCAACTAGTGCTTGCTCACTTACCCCAAATACAAGCACAGCTGTTGGATTTGGCAGCCCTTGCCCTTTGGGTAAATCAGGATGCCCTTACTGTAGGGCTGCCAGTACCGATAACTCGGTGGCACCTGATTGATGAGGAAGATTGGGCAAGTAGTTGGAAACAATACTGGGAACCCCAAGAAGTTGGCGATCGCTTTTTGATCTATCCCGCCTGGCTACCCTTACCAGACCCTTCCGAACGGATCTTGTTACGCCTTGATCCTGGAGCAGCATTTGGCACAGGTACCCATCCCACCACTCAGTTATGCCTGGAAGCATTAGAGATGCGTCTAGGCTTCGGTGATCAGGAGAATGTGGTAGTGGATATTGGTTGTGGTTCGGGAATTCTCTCCATTGCCTCGGTGTTGTTAGGGGCTAAAAAGGTCTATGGGGTGGATATTGACCCCTTAGCAGTGGGTGCTGCCCGCAACAACCGCTCTCTTAACAACATGTCTGACCAGGATCTGGTAGTAGAACAGGGTAGTCTAGAAACCTTGTCTAAGCTTACTAATGGTCAAGCAGTAGATGGAATCCTTTGCAATATTCTGGCAGAGGTGATTATTGATTTAATTCCACTAATGAATGCTATTGTGAAACCCACCAGCTGGGGAGTTATCAGTGGTGTATTATTAGATCAGGTTAAACCGATTGCTGATAGCCTAGAACAAAATAACTGGATTGTCGCCACCCTCTGGAAGCATCAGGATTGGTGTTGTTTTAATATTCGGCGTTCCTGATTAGTTATTCTTTATGCAAGTTGTTGGATAGCCAGTTGGATACGGGTGCCCACTGTTACATCGGTTTCAGTCTTGAACATTTGCGCTAAATGAGTTTTGATAGTCTCAGCCAGATCTGGATAGGTGACCACTACAGCAGTAGCTAGACCTTGCAATCCTACTACGGAAGAATAACGAACTACCCATTCTGTATCTTGGCAGGTTAGCAGTAGTGTTTTAAACGCTTGCTCTTGGGCAGCAGGAATTTTATCTTTAGGCATATCCTCCCAGTCCAGGCTGCCCAGACCTTTCGTAGCAGCTCGACGGACACTCATAGCAAAGTCACTTTCAGCAGCTTCAATTAAGGTATCGAAGGCTCTAGGATCGCCAATTGCTGCTAGTGCGCGGATTGCCCAGGCTCTACCTCCGTAGTTATAGTCATCAATTAGGTTTAGCAATTGCGCTACTGCTGTTTTACCTAATCCCACTAGCCCACCGGCAGCTACTCCTGCTGCACCTGGGTTATTGTAGCTAAGAACTGCAATTAAAGTGGGGATCGCAGCCTCTAAACGTGCATTAGCCAGGGCTTTTACTGCTTTTACTAAGTTATAGGCAGAATCTGCCTCTTCCACAGCTCGAATTAATTCTTGCTCTCGGGTTGTGTTGGTCATGAAGGGGTCTAATATCAAGTCTGGTTGAATACCGATAATCTAGGGGAGTGTGGGGAGATGGGGAGATGAGAAGATTTTTATTAAGGGTAATTATCCTGATATGATATAACCTTAAAAGTTGTTTGCCCTTTGGGTTTTATAGTGGTAGGTTTAAAGCAAAAGATAAAAGTATCAAAACCTACCAGTTTTGACGTAATGCTTCTATAAATAGTTAGATAAAATTTTAGATAAAATTATTTCATACTTGCTTCTTCATCTTTGATACTTTATCCTTCACACTTCATAGAAGACCATCGATCAAGTTTATAATTCTAATTGCCGTCTCCGATAGGTGGCAACCATCACTGGGATGGTTTTCTAAGTGATGCTCTAGAATTCCTTTGAGGGCGAGTAGCTTAAGATTATTTTCTGCCAAGGTCTGAGCGATCGCATCTGCTGCTGGTAAATAACCAATTGCCCCGAGATCCGAAAGAGCTGCCCGCCTCAGTAGCACTTGATCAACACTCAAAGCTTTGATTAAACGTTCAGCATAAGTAGGGTTTTGAGTTAGCTGGTACATCGCCCGTGCGGCGGCATACTGTTCCAACTCCTTAGGATGCTCTAGGAATAGTTCAATTAGGTTAATCGCTTCGATAGCACCAAGCTCCCCCAAGGCTTCGATCACGGCATTGTAAGGTTGTGTCAGGTGGGGACTTCCGGGTATAGGCTGGGCTGCTTCTAAACCTCCGTCTAGGAGTTTGATCAGCTTGGGAATACAGGAACGATCCCCTAACATCCCTAAAGACTGTGCCGCTGCTTCCCTAACATAAAAATCGGAGCAGTCTAAACAATTAATCAGCGCAGGCACAGCTCGATGGTCTCCTAGTTTGCCCAGGGCCCTGGCAGCATTCCGGCGCAGAGGATATCCTCCTAATTCTGTCTGGTTGTCCTGATCCTCTAGCGCAGCGATTAGGGCATCAATTGCCAGTGGTTCCCGGACTCGGAACTTTCCTAGCCACCATGCTGCATAATAGCGAAGCCCCTGGTCGTTTCCTTTTAGATTTGCGATCGCTTGCTCTACAGTTAACGAATCAGAGTTATCAGTCTCAACAGAATTTTCAAGACTAGGCTGCAACATTTAAACTTCTTAATTTAAACGTATTAAGTTTCATTTTAATTACTTTTTTGATCAGGGAGGATAAGACTCAATTAAATCTCCTGTCTCCTCAAAAAACCTGCCAATTTATTACATCGAACTCAGGTAATGGAACCTTCCTAGATAGACAAGCCAGATACACAAACTGTATAGACAAAACAATGCCCGGAAAGGTCAGCAGATGCTAGTTTTTGCTAACACCTGCTGACCTTTCCAGGCCAAAAGAGCAATTAGCTCAGGGCGTTAATAGCGTAGTCAATGTAGTTATTTGCCTCATTAGCAGGCTGACCAGTTAAACCATGGTTAGCCTTGATGTACTTGAGGGCTTCGATGTACCAGCTCGGAGACAGCTCGAAGGTACGGTTGATTTCATCTAAACCAGCAATCAAGTACTCATCCATCGGTCCAGTACCACCAGCGACTAGGCAGTAAGTAACCATACGCAGATAGTAACCGATATCACGGGAGCATTTTGCTTTACCTGTATTGTCAGATGAGTAGTTTGATCCAGGCATGCTAGTGGTGTAAGGGAATTTATTATACACCGCTTGGGCTGCACCTTCAGTCAAGGTTGAGGCTTTAGCAGTTAAGGCTTTTGCCGCTTCTAAGCAAGCTGTAGCCCGCTGGAATCGACCGAAGGCAGTCTGGATTTCTGTATTACTTAAAAAACGACCTTGAGCGTCAGCAGCAGCGACGGCTTCTGTAAGCGGGGTTTTCATGGTCTAGGTATCTCCCTAATATTTTGTCAAGTTTTCAAAAACGTTTGAAGTTGTGATTGTTAGACAGCAAGTGATATGCCGATACTTTTTAGCTACCAAAGTCTACCAAAGGCAGACCTTAGCTCGCCAATGCAAGATGCAATAGCATCCAGGGGGTATCTCCCAAAGCTCTGACGGAATATCCCGCAAGCGCCATAAAAATGTCAAAACAGTTGGTTCCACCGGGATAGAGAGCGCAACTATTAAACCCTTGGTTTTCGGCTTTAATTTAAGTTACATAATAATCCCTGTCAGTGTTACCCTAATTTAGGTCTAACAAATCATAACAGTTTTTGGTAGACTCTGCGACATTTTCGATGAGCTTTTACTAACCTTCAGTTTTTTAGGCAACCGCACCAGCTGCCTTATCGAAGTAGCTGGAAATTTCAGCCATCAGAGAGGTGCAATCACCAGGGGTGATGCCATTGGAGTCGTTAGCGATCGCAATCGCAGCGTCCTTCATCTTTTCTACACCCACTGCCACTGAAGCACCAGGAGTTCCCAGAGCTAGGTAGGTTTCCCGCAGACCATTCAGGCAGCGGTCTTCCAGCACACTAGCATCACCAGCAAAAATGGCGTAAGTTACATAGCGCAGGATAATTTCCATATCGCGTAAGCAAGCAGCCATCCGACGGCTGGTGTAGGCATTACCACCAGGATTGATCAACTGGGGTTGCTCAGCAAACAGGGAGCGAGCCGCGTTAGCCACAATGGTGGAAGAGTTGCTGGTAATGCGATTAACTGCATCCATCCGCTTGTTGCTGTCCTTCACCATAGCGCTAAGAGCACTTAGTTGGTCAGCACTAATGTATTGACCCTGGGCATCAGCCTGCGAAACAAGCTTAGTAAACGCATCAAACATTGACGGAATCTCCTAGGTTAGTTGGTTTTGTTTCAAAACGGGCTTCAGTTAAACAGACTCAGACTGAATCAAACTGAATCAAGCAGTTTGAAACGGGAAAGGCATAGAACATGCTCCAGCCACAGCTAATACTCCTATCTCTCTTTTTTGGTCTTTGTCCTAGTGTTTGTCCCATAAGTTGGGTTCAAAACGGATCGTTAATAAAAATTACAAAACTTCACGTTCTGGTGAGAGACCTAGGAATGCTGTGTGTCAACCGGTTGGTTGGCTTTCGCCTGTCACTATTTACCCTTCAGGTAACTTTTATACAATGATGTCGAGCCTTTATTCGTTACATCTTGTTAAGAGTTTAAGATTTTTTTATGTCTGATTGCAACGGCAGATCAGAACTGGCTTGCTATGGCGACCCTGTGGATTCGCTCCACCTTGGTGCTGGAAGCCTCTTGGTTGATTACTTCCTGCTCAAGACACAGCTAAGCTGTTTACTCCAGCTAATTGGTCTAGCCGTTAGCAGGTTAGTAACATTTCTTATCAAACCTACACTCACAGCTACAGGCTGATAATACCCCAGGCGGCTAAGGCGATCGCAATTGTTCCCCCAAGTAAGACTACAGCTCCTGCCTTAGTGAGTACTCCTGCTACAAAGCGCACTGAGGCAGGAGGATAATAGGTTTTGAAACCAATTGGTTGGTATTTGAAGTAACCCAGCTGTTGCAGTTGAGTGCGATAGTCTTCCCCATAACGAGGCATCCGGGCAAAGGGTAGATCGCCTTGAGTACGCTGGGCTATGATCCGTCGCCGCTGATAAGGCACGGTGTGATCACCAAAGTTTTCCAGGTACTCGTCGCTACCGAGCAGAGTATCAATAAAGTTTTGTAACCCTTTGGTAGCTAGAACTATTGACCAGGCTAACTTCTCCCGCTCGCTGTAGACATCACGCCCCAAGATGCGTTGTACACACATCTGGACAAAACGGTAGTTGTTGTTAGCCTGATAATTGCGCTGCCAAAAAGGTTCAGATGTTGCTAGACCACGAATGAAGTCGCGCACCGTGATTTGACCAAACCTCAGCTGTGATTCTAAAAAGGTTTGGCGGTTGCTTTTGAGAATCTGTTGTTCATTAAAAATCTGACCATAGGCTGCCCTAATCAAATCATCCATTTCTGATGGAGAGAGCAGATTAGCTGTAGTGTATAGTTTCGGCTGCTCATCTCCGGACACCTCATATCCAGCGACCCGCTGATTTTGGCTTGAGGGCGGATACTCTAGCAAAGGAATTGTCATTAATCACCTCTATGATCGTAAACCTCAGTCACAATCACACATTAGGGGATTAGGTTCATACAAGCCTAACTTTTTTAAAGGTTCTTAATTAAAAGACATAATTTGTTATTTTAGCGACCTATGAAGTATTAAGTATTACGTAAGCTTTCGCGCATTAAAACAACCTTGTCTTGATGCAAAGCACGAGTGGGGAGGGGCTGAATCAAGACAAGGATTTGAGATATATCAAAAAAATTTGTTTCTGGCTACTGTTGCGCTTTTGAGATCATGGCTAGGGGCCTGGCTAAGCTCTTTCACCTTTAGTTAAAAATTCTAAAATTTAGGAGTATCGAGTCAGGAGCTTCGAGTCATAATAAATAGATTCAAAATCAATTATTTACCAGTTCATTGGCAATTAATCAGAGTTTTATCAACAATAAAATTCTGTATTATTCCCATCAATTCTGTAGTCTTGTCCTGACTTATGACTCGAAGATACTGACTCCTGACTCCTGAAAAAACTAACCACTTTCTTACATCGAACTGAGGTTAATTTTTAACATCCTAAGCTTAAACTTTTGCCAGCTTCCGCTCTAGATCAAATAAGAAACCATGGATGTACTCCTCAGTCCATTCACTGCCATAAAATCTCTGAAACATACCACGAGCTGGATCTTTTTCAGCACGATAACCCAGATAACGCAGTTGAGCTTCCTTGATGGCTTTGAGATGCTCAGAATCGGTAATTAGTTCTGCCTGATCCACAAAATCCAAGTAAGCTGTCAGATAGTCCTTGAACGCAGCAAACACCCGATTTTCCACTACGTCGGTTTCCTTAGGGCGTGTCCACAGGAAAGCTGGGGAAAAGAACGGTGTTGCTTCCTCAGGAAAGTCTCCTCCCCAAGGCAAATGCTGTTGATGGGCCTTGAAAATCGGTAGGATAGGTTCGGTGTAACGAGCTTGATAGGCTGGGTCATCCCGGAACAGGGGCTGCATATCCAAGGCAATCAGATGTCCACCAGGTAAGGTGACTAAGTCAGCGCCGAAGAAGGGGAGGTCATAGTTGAGGTGGGGGAAGATCACAAAGTTGAGTACCTGTAATGCTGCTCCCCCCTGGACGTGAGCCGCTCGAATTTGTCTGATTTTGGGTGCAGCAAAGGCATAACTAGTGGTCAGGACATCTTGCTGCTTTTTCCCTTTCCCCACTGTTGCGAATTTGCTTTCAAACCCAGGGGGAATGGGATAAGGCTGTAGATCAAGGCGCTCTTTTAGATATGCGATCGCGTAGTCTAGAAACGGCTGATAGAGAGTCATGTTTGGCTTTGACTAACGGCTAAAGGCATGGCATTTTCAAATAAGAACTCATATAAGAACTGCTCTGCCCACTCGGGACCAAAGTAGCTGCTGAACAGACCATGGGCTGGGTCTCTGTCGGCACTATACTGGTCGTAGTCTTTCTGTGCCTTAACAATGCGCTCAATATCTTCTGGCTCAGTTAGAGGCTCAGCTTGCTCCACCATTTGCCAATATAACGCCAAGTAGTCTTTGTAAGCCTCAAAGACTTCTGTTTTCACTGTCTCTAGGGAATCGATTTTGGCAAACAGTAGATACTTAGAGAAGTATTGGTTGGCATCGTAAAACTTCATTTCTAAGTTTTGTGCCAAGTCCTGATAGCGATCGCGAATGACTCGCATCGGTTCAATGTATTTTTCCTGATACGCTTCATCCCTAAACAATGGCTGAAAGTCTAGAACCACCAGGATCTTCTTTTTGCCAAAGGCTAAGAAGTCAATCCCTAGCAAAGGGATATCGTAACAGTGACTGGGATACATCACACTGTTAAAGACTTGAGAGACTGGTCCAACATCCATGTAGGTATAGCGAATCTTCCGCAATTCCGGGCATTGGTAACACCAGCTTTGAATAATCGCCCGATGTTTAGCGCGATCGCTTACCTGGCGTTCTAAGCCTGGGGGAATTGGTTGACTGCTTAAATCAAACCGCTTGAATAGCTCTTTTTCCAGATAGTCCAGGAAAGGCTGATACATTTATATTGCTCGTATACATAGTAAAACCCTTACTGAGCATAGAGTATCGCGATACTTCCTGTCTCATTTCTCCCAGACAAAGAAATAATCGTTAACATTTGGCTGATCTAACCTTTGCCTAACCTAAGATTTGCCTGACTCAGCCCCCCAATTCCCATCCGCAAATCTACCTAAGGGGAAGCGTAAGCATTTAGCATTCAACATTCAGCTAATCTGCTAGGGGAACAGCTTTTGAATAAAACAGGTAAGCATTGGTTTAATCTCAGTGAAGTCACAGGCTGGAAGCCTGTGCCACAAAGCTGACTGCTGACCGCTGACCACTGAATGCTTAAGGGGAAGCTTTCCTTGCCATTCTGTCAAAGCATTAGCAAGGAAAGCGCTGCCAGTCAATAGGGATTACTTAAAAGCTAATCGTTATTGTGTTATCTGGCAAGGTACTTCATCAAAACTTTGCAAACTCACTAGTCAAATGTACTGAAAATCCCAGTTTTTTCTGTAAGTAGTAAGTAAATAGTAATCAATTACTGAATAGATTACTGAATAGATTATTTTAATTAATTACCGTTGAGCCGTAATTCGCTAATTTTCCCTTCAAAATGGGAGAATTACAGTCTTACGTGCCATTAAATCCGCCACATGTATAATGGCGGTTTCCACTTTTGAGCGAATTTTTAGATTAACTTTGGATGATGACTTTAACCCCATTAACTACTATAGCATCAGTATCGATAACTAACCGAGAATTCCAGACTAAACCAGAACTCCAGTTACTCCTCTACTGTGTCCGAACCAGCATCGACGAAGCGACTGCTAAGTTTATCAAACGTTTACTGCTTGAGCAAGACATCGACTGGACTTATCTCCTCAAAACAGCTCGCCGTCAGAAAGTCTTACCGCTGCTGTACCATAGTCTCAAAAATACCTGCCCAGACCTGGTTCCCCAGAACATCCTCAAACAACTCCGAAATTATTTCCAGCACTTAGTTGTACACAACACATTTCTAACTGAGAAACTACTCAAGCTCCTGACTCTTCTAGAGACACACGGCATTTCTGCTATCCCCTTCAAAGGGGCTACCCTTGCTGTTTCAGTTTACGGCAATGTGGGGCTGCGGCAGTTTGGTGACTTAGACATCCTGGTTGATAAGCACGACATCCCCAGAGTTAAAGAATTACTCCTGTCTCAAGGGTATGAATTGCAAAAAGACCTAGGCTGGGAGTATCACTTTGTAGATCAAAAGAGTCGAGTCTGTATTGACCTTCACCAGGGGATTGTACCCGATTTATTCTGTTTGCCATTAGATTTTGAGTATTTGCGATCGCATCTTCAGCCTCTATCTCTTGCTGGTAAGACAGTATCTACTATCTCGCCAGAACAGATGCTGTTAATTCTCTGTGTGCAATTGGGCAAAGACTGTTGTCACTGGAGTGTACGTCTGGCTCAGTTATGCGACGTTGCTGAACTACTCCGTACTCATCCCCAGTTAGATTGGCGCAGAGTACTGGCCGAGGCTCAAAAGCTTGGTTGTGAACGCATGCTCTTGCTTGACCTTTGCCTAGTCAGGGATTTGCTGGGAGTCACGTTGCCACAGATAGTCTTAAATAAATTGCAAGCCCAACCAGTCTCCCAATCCCTCGCTATCCAAGTACGATCACAGCTTTTCCGTGACCTTGAAGTGGGTCCTAAGCTCTCAGAAGCAAAAGGGTTTTGGGCTTTTTTCTTGTCCTACAATCATCGCTTCTACTTCAGCATGAGAGAGCGTCTCCATGACAGAGTGATGTACTGTCTCCATTGGTTAAAAAACAGTTTGTTTGTTATCTTGATGCCGAACGAAGCGGATTGGGACTTACTCTCCCTGCCTAGAGTGCTGGCTTTCCTGTATTATCCAATCCATATAATACGGCTGTTAATTAAGCATGGCATACAACCAATGTTAAGAACTCATAACGAGCCGCACTCCTTGTGATACCGAGTTACATTCAAAGATAGTAGATTGGTTGGATAGGGAGATGGGGAGATGGGGAGATGGGGAGATTGGGGGAAGAGAATGTTGTACGTTTGAGCGCAACTTGGTATGAAATTTTTATCTGTGATTTTTATTAGAAAACCTAACACTGAAAATTCCGCCAAAAAGCGAGCGGAGATGAAAGTGACTAGCGACTTTAGTCGCCTAGAAAACTTTTAGCAAAAAGTTGACACTTTTCTAGCGCCAGAGTATACTAAAAGTATAGGGTACAGGTTGAAAAACCGAGGTGCAACCGGAAGAGAGATCCGCCACTGCTTGACCTTAAAAGAATAATGCCCAGAGGGTAGGGAAAATCCTCTTTAAAAACCCAATCGTTAATTAACAGTTAACGTGTGAACCCAGAAAAATCACGTTTTGAAAAAAAACGGTACGGTGGGGCACACCGGAACTTGAGGAAAATGGAAGCAACGGACTATGCACATGCACTTCCAACGTAAAAAGTACTCGAACGCAATCGCGAGAATCGCCCTCTGGGTCTGTCGTAAATTGACTAAAAACTTGGTCTTGACGGGTTTTTGGTTTAAGTACTGTCCTATTTTTGACGGCGTTAAAAATAGGAATACGGCGGTTTAAGGCGGCTCGTTGATCTAGGAATCCCCGCTCTTTCAAGGCGGGGAGTGTCAAATAGGATTTTTCAGCATTATTAGGTAAATTCAATGTCTTGATGCAGCGCGGTCTTGGGGGTTCCCCCCACAGGTAGGCGCTGCTTTGCTACTCCCTACTCCCTACTCCCTACTCCCTACTCCCTACTCCCTAAATCTGTTCACCAAACCAATGCTCTAGAGAGAACTATCTAAAGCAGCAGCTACCACCCGATGCTCTTGATCCTTCATGAGTTCTGCCAATGCTGCTTTAGCATCGGGGGAATCAAATCGTTTTAGGGCACGAGCAACATGCATCCGAATACGCCACCATTGTGAATCTTTCAGAGCCAGCATTTGTTGCAATGCCTCAGTTTCCTTAACAGTACCAGCCAGTAACCCTAGGGCATCAATTCCTGCTTCTCGAACAGTTGGGTCTTCCCCTGCTAAGGCGCAAATACAAATACTATAGAGTTCTTCTGGACAAGACATTTCCACCAAAGCAGCAAGAATGCTACGGCGCACCAGCCAGTGATCATCCTGTTGAAAGGTAGTGACCAGATGAGATATTGACACGTCTCCATACTTAGACAAGGAATTGGAAGCTTCTGCCCTTACATTGGGATCTGTATCAAATTGCATCAAATTTAACAACGCAGCATAGGACTCGTCACTCCGTTTATTCCCCAGTCCCATGGCCACAAAGGAGCGCACTAAAAACTCTGGATCCTTGAGTTTACTTGTAAGTAGGGGAACAGCTACATCTGAACCATACTCTCTCAAAGCAGTAAGTGCCCTGAGGCGATCCTGAGCATTTGGACTTTTGAGAGAGATTTCGATTTGGCGGATGTCCATAGCACTACAGAGCCAGCTTTTTTACATTTCTTAACAGCTTTAATCAAAGATTATCATAATTGAGTATACTGCTGTAAAGTGAACTAGCCCTTGCACAGTTCGCCTAAAATCTTCTTAAATCTCTGCATAACTACTTAACTAAAAATTATGCATAGATTAGACGACTTAGTTCCTATGGGAGAGGCCGCTAAGGTTAGGGGTGTCAGCATGGAAAAAATCCTGGCTTACGCAACCACAGCTAAACAAACCTATACTCAGGTCATTCCTGTGGTTGCCTGCCAGGATGAGTCTCAGATTTTAGAGATTATGGGACTTTGTGGAACTGCCAGAGCATTGACCTATAACAAATTAGGTTCGTTGCAAGGTTGGGGGCTTAACTGGGTGCGGCTCGTTCCAACTAGGAGCCTTCAGCGACTGAAGGGGTATGAGTTGGGGACTTGCGCAGGATAAAACCTGAAAAGTCTAACTACCTATCGGATGCAGGTGAAAGCCCTGCCTATGAGGA
>NZ_JAAHIG010000360.1:0-8667 GCF_010692305.1 Moorena sp. SIO4G3
AAGGCCCGTGCTCGATGCACCACAACCAATCGCACCAGACAATACTCATCCGGTGAACAGTGAGGTGTCCTTGCATCATTTATATAGAGTCATCAAGTCCTACCGCCAAAGCTGCTTGAATCAATGGGGTGATAAAAATATCGCTTTTCTGCTAAATTATATCTAACCAAAGTTTTTTGAGAATAATTTATGTTTACAAAAATTCCGACTAGGGTACTTCGTAGTCTATGTATTGCCCTTGGTTTCATCTTGAGTTTCAGTATGCTTAACGTTCAATCTGCATCTGCTGTAGATTTACGGGTTTTAACCTGGAATAGCACTGGAGAAAGTGCAAACAATGCTACTGAACTGCGGAACGAGATTAACTACTTGAATGGTAGGTATCCCAGGGATCCTGTGAAAGCTATCTTCAATCAAGAGGCAAAAAAATTATCTGGTGGTGATATATACAATATGCTGAATAATACTGGTGCTGGTGGTATAGGTCTAAACTATACTCGACCTCCTAGGCATATTACAGAATTAATTAATGGTACTGGAAGAGGTTACAATGCGCTTGCGCACAATACCGTAACAATTACCCAACCACTAACCCATCAAAACTATACGACCGACCCTATATTCCACACATGGCAAAAAACATTAAATCCTTCTCAAAGCAACACAGTCAATGATGAAGTCAAAAATTTTCGTCCCCCAGTATATATGGAATTTAACTACTCTGGAAGAAACGTGCGTCTCATTACCTGGCATGCACCAATTGGCCAATCCGGTATTTTAAAAGGATGCACAACACAAGGATTAGCACCACTTGATGCATTTTTGTTTTTAGAACAAAGCAGTTTAATCAACAATACAACAGGTATTGACATAATAATAATTGCTGGGGATCTAAACATGACATCGAAGGATCTTAAAACCAAGTGCCAGGGCTACGAGCCACTAAAAAAATTTGACGGAGAATCAAGCAATTTAGATCATATTTTGGCGTGGCGTCCTTCTGGTGGTACTGTGAATTATTTAGAACCTCGAAGTACATCGAGTCCGAGTAGTGATGATCATAATATATTCTCTTCTCGTGTGAACTGGTAAATTAAGAGCTAATGTGTAAAGTAAATATTAAGAAGCATGAAAACCTTGCTATGATTGTCTTTTTGGTATTCAATAGTTCATTTGTTCTAGTTTAGCGCAAGCCTTATCCTACAAGGATTACAGCGAGTTTACAAATCAGCTCTAAGAGATTACATGCCTCACGAGAAATAAGGCTAATTTTGCGCTTTATTCGTAAAGTTTGAGCGGCTATAATCTTCTAATACCAAATCCGGTTTATAAAGTATAACTTGCCAATTTCGCTAATCAGCTTCTGGATTAAGTTCTATCATTAAGATACTTATATTCTCTAAACCGGATTTGGTATAATATCATGTCAGCTTAAATGCACCTAATATAGAAGAGTTGCTTAGGCTCGAAGCCACTATGCCCAAACGAATCAGTATCATCCCGCATCTGACCATTGATCAAGAACGAACAACGTTACCGTCAGACAACTGATGGGACCCACGCGCTCACACTATCAAATCATCTGGTTACTCGCCCTTGGCCGACCCACCGAGGAAGTGGTCCGAGGAACTGGCTATAGTTGAAGGTTGAAGGTTGAAGGTTGAAGGGAACAGGGAACAGTTGCGTAGGGTGCGTTAGGGACGGGCTGATCCTGAATTAATCGGTAGCGACTCTTGGGAAACTCCGTCCCGTAACGCACCACCGGTTAAAACCGCAAATGGGAAAATGCGATGCTCTCAAAGAGCCGCTACGCGATCGCGCTGCCCAGCCTACATAAATTGTGGAATAATCAACTCTATTGTAGACATAAGAAACTGCTAAACTCTGCCAGGTCTAGTGCAGAGACCTCCAAACCCGACTTTGATCACAATTCGAGGGATAGCCCTGGGTTCTCAATTATATTTCAGATATCAAAGCAAAATGCTATTGCAATTCTGATACTCATCAGGTAAACAGGATTTCTTCCCGATTCCCGACTCCCGACTCCCGATTCCCGATTCCCGATTCCCGATTCCCGATTCCCTACTCCCGACTCCCGATTCCCTGTTCCCTGCTCCCTTTTACAACTGCTATACAATAGAACCGAATTGACTGATTCAAGAGGAGACACTAAGCTAATGCGAATGCTACACACAATGCTGCGAGTCGGCAATCTTGAGGAATCGATCAAGTTTTACTGCGATGTCCTAGGCATGAAGCTGCTCCGTCAGAAGGACTTTCCAGGGGGAGAATTTACCTTAGCATTTGTAGGTTACGGGGATGAATCTGACAACACGGTTATTGAACTAACCTATAACTGGGGGGTTGATCAGTACAACATTGGGGATGCTTTCGGTCATATTGCCCTTGGTGTAGACGATATCTACCAAACCTGCGACCAAATTAAATCCCTTGGTGGTAAGGTAGTGCGAGAGCCAGGACCGATGAAGCACGGTTCGACAGTGATTGCTTTTGTGGAAGACCCGAGTGGATACAAGATTGAACTGATCCAGCGCAAAGATCAGGAGTCTGCCCAGAAACCAGAAGCGACAGCAGTAGCTGGGTAATAACTATCGGGAGTAGGGAATCGGGAATCGGGAATCGGGAATCGGGGTAATACTAAAATTTACGGCGTTGCTGAATCTTCGCAGGAATATTAGTAGAGTGGGCATCCTGCCCGCCCGCAAATAAGCAGGAAACTGGCAAGATGCCAGTTCTACGCAAGATGCCAGTTCCACCCAAGATGCCCATTCCACCTCACTATCAAGTAGAGTGGGCATCCTGCCCGCCCGACAATAAGGAGGAAACTGGCAAGATGCCAGTTCTACGCAAGATGCCAGTTCCACCCCAGATGCCCATTCCACCTCACTATCAAGTAGAGTGGGCATCCTGCCCGCCCGACAATAAGGAGGAAACTGGCAAGATGCCAGTTCTACGCAAGATGCCAGTTCCACCCCAGATGCCCATTCCACCTCACTATCAAGTAGAGTGGGCATCCTGCCCGCCCGACAATAAGGAGGAAACTGGCAAGATGCCAGTTCCACCAAGATGCCCATTCCACCTCACTATCAATTAGAGTGGGCATCCTGCCCGCCCGACAATAAGGAGGAAACTGGCAAGATGCCAGTTCTACGCAAGATGCCAGTTCCACCCAAGATGCCCATTCCACCTCACTATAAAAATGTTTCCCATCTCCCCATCTCCCCATCTCCCCATCTCCCTATCTCCCCATCTCCCTATCTCCCCATCTCCCCATCTCCCCATCTCCCCATCTCCCCACACTCTTCCCTGTTCCCTGTTCCCTTTAAAACATGATCCCTCAAGCATCTACAACAAAAGGCTGGGCGAATGCGATCGCAAAACCGGCAACTGAATTTCCGCCTACTGCCCTCCCGGTCATCTCTGGCAAAATCCCAGAAGGGTTGCGAGGTTCTCTGTATAGAAATGGTCCTGCACGGTTACAGCGAGGTGGTGTACCGGTTGGACATTGGTTTGATGGTGATGGGGCAATTTTAGCAGTACATTTTACCCCTGCTGGTGCCACAGGAGTTTATCGCTACGTCCAAACCTCTGGCTATCAAGCAGAAGCTGCTGCTGACAAATTACTATACCCCAACTATGGCATGACAACACCAGGACCAATCTGGAAACGCTGGGGTAAGCCAGTTAAAAATGCTGCCAATACCTCAGTGCTACCATTACCAGATAAATTGTTAGCCCTATGGGAAGGTGGTCATCCCCATGCCTTAGACCTCCAGACCTTAGAAACCAGAGGCACTGATGACTTATCTGGTCTAGGCAAAGGAGCAACCTTTTCTGCCCATCCCAAGATTGATCCCAAAACTGGAGAGATTTTCAACTTTGGACTGACGGCTGAACTTAATAGCAGACTCAACATTTACAAAAGCAACTCCACTGGCAAAATTATCCAACAAGGGTCAGTACAGCTAGAGAGTTTGCCCTTCATCCATGATTTTGTCCTGGCAGGGCCGTATCTAGTATTTTTTGTACCCCCAGTGCGAGTGAATTTCCTGAAAGTAGCTCTGGGTTGGTGCAGCTATGGTAATGCTATGGAGTGGCACCCAAATAAGTCAACCCAAATTATTGTTGTAGATTGTGACAGCCTTAGTGTAGTCAGTCGCGGTGAAGCTGAACCCTGGTATCAGTGGCACTTCAGCAATGGTTATGTGGACAACGATGGCTTGATCGTGATTGATTTTGTCCGTTATGCTGACTTTCAGACCAATCAGTATTTGAAAGAAGTTGCCACTGGTCAAACTAAGACCGAAGCGAAAGGAACCCTGTGGCAAGCCCGACTCAATCCTGACACTGGTCAGGTAGTGCAGTTACAACAGTTGTTGGATAGAAGCTGTGAATTTCCTGTAGTGCCGCAACAGCTAGTAGGACAATACTCACCTCATACTTATCTATCAGTACATCGCGAAGTCGTCGATATTAGTAAAGAATTATTGGGTGAAATTGGAGGCTTTGACCACAAAACTGGCACCCTGATTGTGGCTGATTTAGGGGAAAATCGCTATCCCTCGGAACCAGTCTATGCACCGGATAGCCTGAATCATGACCAGGGTTGGATATTAACAGTTGTGTATGACGGAAATTCTGATACCAGTGAAGTGATGGTATTTGGTAGAAACACCCTAAATCAAGAACCGATATGTCGTTTGGGATTACCAAAAGTTATCCCCTTCAGCTTTCATGGTCAGTGGCAATCCAGGTAATGAGCTTTTAAATTTACCTGATAAATTTACCTGAACTTTAGCTATCCATTACAGCCGAATATAGCCAATTTATTCTAAGTATAAATACTTTCAACTTAAACAATCAGAAGTCTCTCGCCGTCCGCTTCCTGGAGGACAGCTTTCCTGATCTAAAGCTAGTAATTGCTGGTCAACCGAATCAGACTGGTATCCCTGTGGAGAACTAGACTCACCTAGGTAAAAATTAATACCAACAGTAACTAGTAGAGTAGATAACAAGATATAGCTTTGAAAACCCATTGTGGTGACCTTGCTCAAAGTTTCTACTCATTACTTCAAAACTTTTCCAGCACAATCAGCATAAATTTTAAATAAAAACTCAATTAATCAAAAAAATATTAAAAATAATAAAACTAGCAAAAAAACCCCTATCTTAACTTAATTAAGACCCAATAAAAACGATGATTTTAGGGATATATATAAATAGCTTTATATTTAAAATAAGTGTATTTACGGATATGATTAGAGAGTCAAGCAAGGTAAAGCAACCAGATCAAACTTCTGGTTAATAAAATGTTGATTAGAGAAAAATGCTGCTAACTATCTATAGGTTTTGTCTAGGGGCGTAATTGACCTTTGCCATAGGGATCACAAAAAGGAGTAGGTCTGAAAATCTATAATTAGAGGAGATCCCCTGATCCAATCCTTAGCTGTGTAACGTAAGATGACCTCATTTCCCCGCCGCTACCATATCACCACTTTTGGCTGCCAGATGAACAAAGCCGACTCCGAGCGGATGGCTGGAATCCTAGAAGATATCGGCTTCCAGTGGTCAGAAAATCCCAACGAGGCTGACTTAATTCTCTACAACACCTGCACTATTCGAGATAATGCTGAGCAAAAGGTTTATTCCTACCTAGGAAGACAGGCAAAGCGCAAACACCAACAACCAGACCTGACCTTGGTAGTAGCGGGTTGTGTGGCACAACAGGAGGGAGAAGCACTGCTGCGGCGAGTCCCAGAAGTTGATTTAGTCATGGGACCGCAACACGCCAATCGTTTAGGGGATTTGCTAGACCAGGTATTTGATGGCAACCAGCTAGTTGCTACAGAACCAATTCATATTGTTGAAGACATCACTAAACCAAGACGGGACAGCAGCATTAGCGCCTGGGTAAATATAATTTATGGGTGTAACGAACGCTGCACCTACTGTGTAGTCCCCAATGTCCGAGGTTTAGAGCAATCCCGTACTCCAGAAGCGATTCGGGCAGAAATGGAGGAGTTAGGAAGGCAAGGCTATAAGGAAGTCACCCTATTAGGACAAAATATTGATGCTTACGGACGTGACTTACCAGGGGTGACTGAATCGGGGCGGCATCAGCACACCTTGACAGATTTACTGTATTATGTTAGCAATGTATCGGGGATTGAGCGGCTCCGCTTTGCTACCAGTCACCCCCGCTACTTTACAGAACGGCTAATCCGCGCCTGTCACGAGTTGCCGGAAGTGTGCGAACATTTCCACATTCCTTTCCAATCTGGGGATAACGATATTCTCAAAGCTATGGCACGGGGCTATACCCACCAGAAATATCGCCGTATTATTAATACCATTCGGGACTATATGCCCGATGCCTCCATTAGTGCAGATGCGATTGTGGGCTTTCCTGGGGAAACGGAAGCACAATTTGAAAATACCCTAAAACTAGTAGATGATATTGGCTTTGACCAGCTCAATACCGCTGCCTATTCCCCTCGTCCTGGTACACCAGCAGCATTGTGGGAAAATCAGCTCCCTGAGGAGGTCAAATGCGATCGCCTTCAACGTCTCAACCACCTAGTTGCGATAAAAGCAGCTGAGCGATCGCAACGTTATCTGGGACGGATTGAGGAAGTGCTGGTGGAAGACCAGAATCCCAAAGACAATACTCAAGTCATGGGCAGAACCAAAGGAAATCGTCTCACGTTCTTCACTGGGGATATTAATCACCTCAAAGGTGAGCTAGTTCTAGTTAAAATTACTGAAGCTCGTGCCTTTAGCTTGACTGGTGAGCGAGTAGAGGATTGACATCTCCCCCGGCTGAAGCACGGGGGATTCTCAGAGGATGTTACGTCCCAGGGTGAACCCGTGCGACTTCACTCTTTTTCCTATACGATTTAGAGAGAGACTCAAACAAATCGTATCGGTGTGGGACTGTCAAAGATCCCCTACCCACCTTAGCTAGGTCGATTAGCTGTGTGGTTACTTTCTTGATAATGTTTCCAGCACCGTTGCAATCGGCGTTGATAAACTTTCCTTTGGCCGTCCTATAAAGACCGCGTCTTACTCGCTTTCCTGATGGTTTCCATCCTTCGGGTTTTTCACCGACTTTCGGCAATGAATCGCCATCCAAGAAAGACGCCTTACTCGTATAAGACTCTTCAGTAATTATTAGTTTGATTCCATATTCACAGCAGAGCTGCTTTAATCTTTCGATCAGTCTTTTAGTTGGGATTGCGACGAATTTTTGATTGCCGCTTTTCCCCATATTAGATCTACACTTTTGACCTTCGTTCCAACCTATTACCAGGTTTCCAATCCCATCGACAAGACAACGATTAATGATAAATCTGGCAGCCTTATTGACGGCATCCCTCATCTGGTTATTGCGTTTCCTCTGGATTCTATCTAGGTGGGCGTCCCAATAAAATTCGTGCTTGCCCTCTTTGTATTTAGCGACCAGCCTACAATACCCTTGGTTCATTGACTTCAACTTCTTGCCGTCAATGATAAAGCTTTTCCCAAGGGTCGAAACACAGGTTAGCCAATTATCGCCTCCATGATCTATTCCCAAAGCTTGAGAATAATCAAGGTTGGGATTTTCTTTGACTGGCTCTTTTCCATCATCAATTACCCAATCAATCCACAATTGCCCATAGTAAGGGCGAATTGTCACCTCTTTCACCCAGTCCGGGTCTATAAAATCAGGCGGATATAAGGTGATTTTTGTCAGCAGCTCGGACTTGCTTTCTTTGCTGACTGATGGATAAAACAATCCCTCCTTATAACTCAGAGCCTGTCTTGGGAAAGTAACAGCAGCTAGTCCGCCTTTCTTTCGATATCGGGGGAACCTTGGCCTATCAACATTACCTTTGTAATAAAGCCCGACCAATTGATTGTAACTAGCGATCGCTTCTCCAACGGTTTTCAGGGTTTGTTGAGCGGACTGAGCTGCCATCCCCTTATAGTGGGGACTCATCTTTAATGCTTTATCTAGTTCAGGATACTTTGTTGAACATTTGTAAGTCTTCCATCTGCATCTAAGCTCGTCTCCGTGCCAGAAGGTGGTATAAGCTTCTTGCTCCTTCAGCCATTGATAGTGCTTCTGTTTCGCGTAATATATGGCACAGTTGAATAGACTGTTAGCCTGCTCGCATTGAAAAACCCAGAAGGCTATCTCTTCTTCCGAAAATACGGATCTAACTGGAACAGTCTTATACAATTGCTATCACCTACTTGGTCGGATATACTAATTTTAGTATAAACGTTTTTTATAAGTATTTCAACACAAAAATAGCCGAAAAATATAAAAATAATGAGAGGGGTACCCGTACATCACGATGAATTAAAAAAGCCTCATACCATTTGGTTCACTGATACTACATGGAAATGGCTTCAGCTATCAGCTAAGGAGTAAAGAACTAGTGTTGGGGAGTTACTTGAAAACTGGATTATAAAAGAAATAGACAAATCTTAAAGGGATACGACTGGATGAATCCAGTCTCTCTGTTTCATCCCCGGTCTAAAGACACGGGGTTCTATTAGAGTCGATGCTGGGGATTAGCCCAGGCACCTCTCCTTCAAAGCCGTGCGTGAAACTTTCGCCTCACACGGCTCCTAGATTCTCTCAACCAATAGGCTTGTCTT
>NZ_JAAHIG010000361.1:0-8630 GCF_010692305.1 Moorena sp. SIO4G3
GTTTTTAGGGAGCAGGGAGCAGGGAGCAGGGAGCAGGGAAGAGGTAAGAAGTAAGAGGGAAGAGGGAAGAGGGAAGAGGGAAGAGGTGAAAAATAATGTGTACCTCATGAGTCCTAGAAACGCTATAACGGTAGATACAAGGTTGGGTCTCGCGATCGCTCTACCCAACACAACCTACATTTAATCATTTTAGCTGTGCCACGGTATTAGGCGGGCGCTGAGCTTACTTGATACACCCAAGTTTGCAAATACAGAGTAAATTGCCCTTTATCTTCGGCTTTATACTTGTCTCCAAGCTCTGTTAATTTCCACTTTACTTGTACTTCTAAGTTTGCCATTTTGTGTTTAAAATAACTGTTTTCGTAGAAGTCAGGGCGTAGAGTAAAGATAATGTATCCCTTTGGTTTAGTAATACGAATCAACTCATCAAAAGAACTGCTTGGAGCATGTCCATAGGTAAATACGCCACAAGCAGTAACGGCATCAAACGTAGCAGTGGGAAAGTCCAAAGCTTCGCCCAATACCATTGGGTGTAACTCCGTGTAGACATTCTTATTCTTTGCCTCGGCCAGCATCCCTTCGGAAATGTCGATTCCCACTAGGTTGTGATAGCCTTCCTCGTGCAAGGATTTACCCAATGTACCTGTGCCTGCTCCAGCATCTAATATTTGGGCATTTTTGGAGACGTACTTAAGGGTTAGATCGACTATGGGTTCGCGGTTAGGGCGACCAAAGGTTTCGCTTAAATCTCGTTCGTAGTCTTTGGCCCATTGGTTATAGCGATCGCTTAATTCGCGATTATTTTGCGAACTATAGACCCACTCAACTGTCAACTGTATTCTGCTTTTTCATTTTTCCCTGTTCCCTGTTCCATTGTTTCTCGAGAGTTATAAATTCCCAATGCTAAAGTTTCAAACCCAATGTTCTGGAGTATATAGATTTTTGTGTTGCTTAAATCGCTTGGATGCCATAAAGTATTGCCAATCTATATAAAGTGTTTTAAGTTCTCGATAACCAGAATTGGGTTGAAAAGATTGCCGTCCGTGGATAATACGCCAGTTCTGCATTAAAAAGCAATCTCCTGGTTGCATTTTGTACTGGTAATAATATTTAGGGTTATGGATATATTTGCTCAAAGTAGCATAAGCTTTGTAAAATTGCTCTGTTTGATTGAAATTAACGAGAATTTTACAATCTTTATCTGAGAAGCAAATTTCAGTAACTTCTCCCTTATGATTTTGTTTGATAATGGTCTTTTTTTGTGAAAACAAATATTCAAATTCTGGCTCTGTAAAATGCCAAAACTCTACTGGAAACTCACTCAATATTTTACCATACTCAGGATAATCTTGGCAAAAGTCATTACAGACTCTAAAGCCATCAACTAGAATAGATTCGCCCCCAACAACACTATTTTCCAGGCAATATTGTATCGTGACCAAAAGGGAGCTTTCCATAAAACTCCAATCCGTGTGTAAGCGCAAAAAATTATTTGAGTCTGTTGCACTAACAGATGTTGGGATATACTTTATGGTCATAATTGGATCATAGTTGGCATATAAGGTCAAAGGTCCAATAGATTGGGCAAAGGTTTCCAAATTTTGGAAATCTATATTCCTTAGCAGGGTAAATCCTAGCTGAGAAAGTTGGTTCATCCACAAATCCCTTTCAGCACGGAAGTCATACGATATCTGGGGATGTTCATCCAACCAAACTTTATCCCATAGGACTTTTTGATCATGAAGTAATTCTGGTTCTGGATCGTAAGCATTACTCAGTAACCAGGAAATGGAGAAAATGCTTTTCTGATCAGCCTCTTCATTCCACTCAATAATTAGTTGTTCTTCGTCATTTGCTTCGTCAATTTTAATAGATAGTGGTTTCGGAATTTTTGGGATAACACTGCCTTCTTTAATGTGTAATTGAAACCCCTTACTTAAGGGATTACTTTTCCAAACACAACTATTGTTGTATAGCCAAACGTAATGAAATTTTTTGCCGTAAATTATCACAAAATCATCACATTCTATTAGTTTTTTTATACTCATTAGCTTTCTTAGTGAATCATTTTTAAGTTCAAACAAATACTGAGTTCTTTAGCCAAACTGCGAACCTGAGGTTCCATCATCATATTGAAATGATTTCCTGGAACCATCTGAAATTTTAATGGTTGACCTGACAGCTGACTCCAGCCCCAAGTTGGGTCTTTTTGACTCATCGTTTCATCTGGGAGAAAATCATCTCCTGGGTGAACTTCACTAGCCCGGATGAGGGTAATTTGGTTGGGATAGACCTCTTGGGGTAGGTATTGAGTCATGGCTTGCATATTAGCTTTATAAACTCGGAACAGTCGCTTCAGTTCAGTGTCACTAAACACCTTCTCTACCTTTTTCAAAGCTAAAAGGAGAAGGTCTATTTGCTCATCCCAACTCAAATCATCCAAAGTTGATGGTAAGTCTAAGGTTCGCTCGAAAGAGCGTTCAAACATACTTGCCAGCCCCCTTGTATATTTGCTGTCATGCCAATGAATGGCATCTTTTTCATGTTCTACAACAGCTACTTGAATATCCATAATTACCAACAGAGCCACGTCCTGTCCCTGATGGTGTAACTGATTGGCTATTTCAAAAGCCACTTTACCACCAAAGGAGTGACCAGCGAGAAAATAGGGGCCATTTGGTTGTATCTCTTGGATTGCTTTAATATGGTAAGCGGCAATATCAGCCATCTTGGTATAGGGTTCAATGTCTTCATCCAAACCGAGCGATCGCAATCCATAAAATGGTTGCTCAGTGCCCAGATAACGAGCTAACGGTTCCAGTTCAAACACATTGCCTAAAATTCCCGGAAGACAGAAAAAGGGCGGTTTGGAACCGTGGGGTTGCATCGTAACGAGGGTAGAGCAGTAGTCACTCTTACTGTTAGGTGAAGCTGGGGTTCGATTGTCTAAATTTAGAACCTCGACTGCTAGATAATCAACCAGCGCCTCTAGGGTTGGATAATCAAACAGCAGGGTTGAGCGTAGGTTACATCCCAGACTCCTTTGCAGATAACTCCTTAATTCGATTGCCATCAACGAGTCTAACCCCAAATCAAATAACCGTTGCGCTAACTCAATTTTTTCTAGTTCCTTGAACCCTAGGGTTTTCGCTACCAGTTCTCGAACATGGGAGGTAAGCGCATCTCGACGCGCTGATTCGGGTATTCGCTCCCAATCTAACTTTAATGATTGGTTTGATTCCTGCTTAACTGGTACATCTGGCATCAAATACTCATAGAAGGGAGGCGGTTGTTGAAAGGCACCAATCCACTTCGACCAATCAGTCATTGGTAACACCGCCACTTGGGCATTATTTTGCCCAATTAACTGACTGAGTACTTGCATACCTCCCTCAGCCGAAATGACACCCACACCTTCCTCCTCAATCAAGCGTTGCCGATAGCGCTCCCTCATTTTGGCTGCCATGCCAACTTTATCCCACATTCCCCAGTTAATCGACAGTCCTGGCAATCCTAAGCTACGTCGATAATGAGCTAGAGCATCTTTGAATGTATTAGCAGCCATATAAGTACCTTGGCTCATTGAGCCAACTAAAGGCCCAACGGAAGAGAAACAAACAAAGAAGTCTAGGGGTAAATTTTTGGTCAAATGGTGTAGATTCCAAGAACCTGTAACTTTAGGAGCCATTACCTTCTCAAACCGTTCCCAAGATTGCTGTTGAAGAACACCATCATCCAGCACTCCAGCAGCATGAATAATACCTCGTAGGGGTTGGGGACAGGCTGTTAATAAGTGAGTTACATCTTCTGGCTGGGAAACATCGGCTTGGACAACCAAAACCTCGGTTCCCTCTTGCTCTAACTGCCGTACTTCTTCCTGTACCTCTGGTGAAGATACTCCTCGGCGACTGGCTAAAACGATGTGTTTTGCTCCCTGTTCAATCAGCCATTGAGCCGCTTTAATTCCTAAACCGCCCAAACCCCCGGTAATCAGGTAGCTACCCTCTCCTTGGACTAAGGTTGAGGTTGAGCATCCCGACTCTGGCATAGTTAGGACAACTTTGCCAATATGTTTCGCTCCTGCCATAAACCGGAAGGCATCAATCACATTGTCAATGGGGAATACTTTAACCGGTAACGGTTTGAGGCTACCGTCCGCAAAACCTGATATGAGGTTAGCAAACAGCGAGGGGAGTAAGTCTGGATTTTGTTGGTATTCTTCTCCTAATTCAAAGGGAAAGTAAGAGGCATCGGGTCGAAGTTGCTGTACTTTCTGATTATCCCAGATATCGATTTTTCCTAATTCGATAAATCGACCATTCTCGGCAAGTACCTCAAAACTTTTATCGATAAACTCTTTATTAAAACTGTTAAGAACCATGTTGACCCCTTGCCCATCGGTAAGTTGCTTAATTTCCTCAGCAAAATCCAATGTGCGGGAGTTCATCACATAATTAACCCCCATTGCCTTGAGAAAATCCCATTTTCCCTGACTCGCGGTACCAAAGATTTCTGCTCCTGCGCGCCCCGCTAGTTGTACAGCGGCTTGACCTACTCCCCCGGCAGCGGAATGAATTAAAATGCGTTCACCTGCTTGGATATTGGCTAATTCATGAAGGGCATAGTAAGCGGTTAAAAAGGCGGCGGGAATGGTTGCGGCTTCCTCAAAACTGAAACCTGGGGGTTTGAGGGCAACCTGATTGGCGGGGATAGTGACAAAACTTGCTAAACTTCCAGTAGCTAAAGCCATTACGCGATCGCCTATCTGGAAGTGGGAAACATTTTCCCCAACCGCAACAATTTCCCCGGCACATTCAAAACCAAAGGGAACATCACTTGGATTAGTAATCCCTAATTGATTTTCATAATACTCCCTGAGCATTCCCAGGGCATTCAGTACGTCTCGGAAGTTTAACCCGGCGGCACGAACTTGAATTTCCACTTCATCGGGTTCCGGTGGGCGGCGGGTTAGGGGTGCTAACTCCAGATTTTCTAAAATGCCGTAGCTGTCTATTTTCACCCGCACTGGAGTAGGAGATCCCCCATTATCTCCCTTAACAAGGGGGACTTTGACCTTGAGTCGAGGGACATAACGAACCCCTTGTCGATAGCCAATTTGGTCTTCACTCTCTTGAGAAAACAACAGTTCGTCTAGCAGCACTTCCACAGATGATGCCGTTTCCGCTGCTGATGGATCTAAGTCCAAACGCATACACCGGAGTTCGGGATATTCCAGGGAAATGGCTTGACCTAAACCCCATAAGGGAGCCTGTTGGACTTGTAATGGGGCTGAATCTATGGGTCTTGAACCTTGGGTAACTAGCCACAAACGGGGTGATATCTTAGCATTTGACAGGGCTTGAACTAGATGCAAGGCACTACCGGAACCTAGAAGTTGCGATCGCTCTATGGTTGTCTTAGAGTCTTCTGCGATCGCTTCGAGACTCCACAGGTGAACGACTCCCTGCCAAGGCACCGGGTTATCTTCAAATAGTTGTTGGAACTGTTGTGGATCAGCTGGGTTAATTTGATAATATCCAGTAATAAAGTCTTGTTCCGATGTTAATTGCTGATAGCTGGAACCAGGCACAATCAGGGTACAGGAATGTCCCTGGTGGAAAAGATTTTGAGCGAGGGTTTCACCAATTCCATTGCCATCAGCAAAGATTAACCAATAACCGGGTTCACTGCTTTGGGGTTGGGAAATCCCTTCAGTCGGTTCCCAAACCACTTCGTATAAGTGATTCTCTAAATCCGATTTACTATCAATACTGGTTTGATTGGCACGTCGCAAGGATAAACCGGAAACCAATGCTACCAAATTTCCCTGATCATCGAACAGGTTGACTTGAGCGTTTAGGGTTTCGCTTTCATTAGTTGTTGCCTGTTGGAGAGTGGCATAACTCCACAAGTAGCGGGTTGGACGACCGTAGACCCGCAGGTGCTCTAAAATCACTGGCAAGTAGGTTCCCTCTGGTAAGATCGACCCCAGAATATGGAGACCAGCATCCAGTACCGCTGGGTGTAATGTATAGTTGTCTATTTCCTGCCAGACAATTTCTGGTATCCGAATTCGACCGAGAACTGCTCCATCACTTTTCCAGAGTTGTTCTACTCCTTGAAAGCTAGGACCGAAATCAATGTGTTGATATCGCCTTTTTTCGTAGAAGGCTTCGGCGGATATGGCTTCGGTACATTGCTCTTGCCAAGCTGCTAAGTCAAACTGAGTTGGTTGATGTTCTGCCTGGTTGTTTCCCCCCTTTTTACACAGTACAACTTCACCGAAAGCATGACGTATCCAAGTCGTTTTTTGAGGCTTTTCCCGAGCTGGTATCAGACTAAAAAGCTGGAAATAATAGACATCAGTTCCTTGGGGAGTTAAAACCAATTGTATTGTGTCGAGTTCTTCTTCTCCAGTTGATAGAACCAGAGGCTGCTCGATAAATACGTCTTCTAATGTGATGATATTGCCTCGGAAACTGGTTTCCCCGGCGGCTAAAGCTATTTCTAAATAGGCAGTTAAGGGCAGAATTGCGCGATCGAAAATGCGATGATCACTTAAATAGGTCAAATTGTGCCAATGTTGACTGATTTGGGATTGGAAACGAATCTCCTCGGTTCCAGCTAAAGACAATTGTTGACCGAGTAATGGATGGGTGTCAGAGGGGGGAGTATAGTTAGCTACTTTCTTTGGTTCAATCCAATAGCGTTGTCGCTGAAAGGGATAAGTTGGTAAGTGTTCTCGGCGACGCGGGTAATCTCGATCGAACCCCAACCAGTTGACTGGAATGCCTTGTAGATAGAGTTTCACCAAACTGGTTAAGAGTTGTTGCCAATCTGATTGCGGTGGGCGTAAACTTGGTAACCATAAACTCTGTTTTTCTATAGGACTTATAGCAATTTTATCGATGTTTGCTACAGGTTCTTGATCCCCCCTAGCCCCCCTTAACAAGGGGGGGATAAGAGTGGAGTCCCTTAACAAGGGGGGGATAAGAGTGGAGTCTGAAGTCCCTCTTTCTAAGGGAATACCTGTTTTTTTATCTGTAGGACTTATAGCAATTTTATCGATGTTTGCTACAGGGTCTTGATCCCCCCTAGCCCCCCTTAACAAGGGGGGGATAAGAGTGGAGTTTGAAGTCCCCCTTTCTAAGGGGATAAGAGTGGAGTCTGAAGTCCCCCTTGTTAAGGGGGATTTAGGGGGATCGTCTACTAACAAACACTGACGCCCCATTCCTAATAAAATCGGTTTCGGACCAATTTCTAGGAATATCTCTACACCCTGCCGTTCCAAACTGTTCATGGTGGCAGCAAATTGAACGGGTTGTCGGATATGACGAACCCAATAGTCGGGAGTAGCTATCTCATTGGTTGCCACCTGTCCGGTGAGGTTGCTAATTAGTTTAAGATGTGGTACATAAAAACTAACTTGTCGAGCAATAGTCTCAAATTCTGCTAAGATTGGCTCCATCAACGGTGAGTGAAACCCATGGGAAACGGTTAATTTTTTGGTTTTAATCCCTTCAGATTCTAGGGTTTCACAAATACTGTCAATCGCTTCTTGTTTACCGGAAATTACTACACTTTCTGGTCCGTTAATTGCTGCAATTGAAACGTCGTTTTCGTAGGGTTGAATGGCTTCTTTAACCCGCTCTGGAGGAGCCAACAGGGAAACCATTGTCCCAGTTTGAGGGAGTGCTTGCATTAGTCTGCCACGGTGGGCGATTAATTTCAAACCGTCTTCTAAACTGAAAACTCCAGCTACACAAGCCGCGACATATTCCCCGACACTATGACCAATAACCACATCGGGTTCTATCCCCCAAGATTTCCATAACTGGAAGAGGGCATACTCTAGGGCAAATAAGGCGGGTTGGGTATAGGCAGTCTGCTCTAGGGTGTGGGGTGTGGGGTGTGGGGTGTGGGGTTTGCTGCTAACGCACCAAGCTGCGCTAACGGAGTTTGGGATTTGTTTCTCTTTGTTCTTTCCTCTTGCTTCCCCTTGGGGATACAGTACTTCTAGTAAAGGGATTTCCAGATAGGAACGCAGAATGCGATCGCACTGTTCGAGTGTGTCACGGAAAGTGGGTTGGGTATCGTAGAGTTGACGTCCCATGTTGAGATATTGGGAGCCTTGCCCGGTAAATAAAAATGCGACCCCTGCTGTTTTTTCTGAAGTCTTCGTCTGGCCTAGTATTTCAGGTGTAACGTTCGCTAATTGTTCCTGCAGTTGCGATCGCGATTCTACAACAACTGCCAACCGATGGTTAAAATCTTTACGCCCCACATTTGCTGTAAAACAAATATTGGCTAGTTCTGTTTCTGGGTGAGATTCCAGGTAAGTCAAATAGCGTTCTCTCAACTCGTGCAATGCCTTCTCGGTCTTAGCGGATAAGGTAAAGATATGGGATGAACGCTCCCAATTCCCAATTCCCCATTTCCCATTCCCGATTCCCGATTCCCGATTCCCGATTCCCGATTCCCGATTCCCTGTTAAAGGTGCTTCTATTACGGTCGATGTCCCCTATTACGGGGAGCACCTCCGCTCCAGAACCGTGCATGAAACTTTCGCCTCACACGGCTCCTGAGTATCTTTTTGACTCCAGTGAATCTGTTGGTGACAACTTTGGTGA
>NZ_JAAHIG010000362.1:0-8594 GCF_010692305.1 Moorena sp. SIO4G3
CGAAAGGATAGGATATCTAGGAGCCGTATGAGGCGAAAACTTCACGTACGGTTCTGAAGCAGAGGTGCTTCCCTTAATAGGGGACATCGACTGTAACAATGCCCGGAGGGTAGGGAAAATCCTCCTTTCTTGATGCAATAGCGAGTGGGGGAAACCCCCAAGACCGCGCTGCATCGCTAAAAACCCAATCATCAACTAACAATTGGTGTGTGAACCCAGCAAGATCAAAACTTGAGAAAACAACGGTACGGCGGGGTTAGAAGTTACCGTAAGAAGAGTGGAGCCTTTAAGGGTTACAGGCTATGCATAAAAGGGTTAAAACTTTTTTATTAAGGCTCCACTCTTCTAAGGTTTCGTCTCCGGCACGCCGAAACCAAGTGAAACAGAAAAGTAACGGACTTGATAAGGCACTTTTCAAAAAGTAACTAAACGCTATCGCGAGACTAGCCCGCTGGGTCTTTCGTGAACTGACTAGAATCTTGGTCTTGACGGGATTCAGGTTTAGATATTGCCATTTGGACACGGAGGTTTAAGGCCGGTCGTAGATCTAGGAATCCCCGTCTTTTTAAAGCGGGGAGTGTCAATAGCTAATTGGTTACTATTCAATTTTCAATTTTTAATTGACTAATTAATTACTTTGTGTTAATTAAAATGGTTAAATGATTAAAATTGCCAATTAAAGGGGTAACTTGTGGTACAATTTAATATCGCACCCTAGAGTATTTCTAAGTAACAGCAACTTCCAAGCAATTGGTGAAAAAGCAATCGGTGAAAAACACTCAGGAAACAATAACTTGGCAGCACTGATCAACTTACCTCGTTTAAGGGCTACTAAACCCCAATGTAATCTCAAATAAGCTACCAGCTCCCAGAGTAAGGGGAGTTGACCTTGGTATTTTTCACTGACTAGTGCATAGATTTTTTCCTTAATGGAAATATGGGTTTTAAGACGTTTCTGGAACGAAAACTTATGATTATAAGCACCAGACCAAATCGTCCGGTAAGCTAAACACTTATTGATAAATATAGCATCCCCAAACTGAGCGATTTGAATCCAGGAATCAATATCATCAAAGTTGGTATCTAAGCTAGAATCCCAACCACCGGAACTCAGAAAACCATCACGGGAAAACGCCACTTGCGCTGGGGTCCCAAACGGTACCATTTCTAGAAGCATTCCATAATGAATGTCTTCTTGGGCTATATATAACCTTTGCGGTGAACCTACTTGCCGTGTTACACTTAGTTCTGCTCCTAAGGTATCTACTTGAGCCGATTGGCAAGAGCAAATCACGGCTTTCGGATGTAATGCGATCGCATTAGCCATTTCTTCAATGCAGTTCCTGGCTAAGTAGTCATCATCATCCAACAGCTTGATCCAATCACCAGTTGCCAACTCTACCCCTTTATTTACCGCTTTCGAGTGGCCCATATTATCGGAATTTCGGTGATAAATCAAGCTCTGCTCACCAGCACGTGTCAAGGCTTCACTGCGCTCTTGGACATAATCTTCGGTTCCATCAGACGAACCGTTGTCAACGATAACAATCTCACAGGTAAATGTCTGAGCAAGTGCGCTTTCAATGGCGCGCTTGAGTAGATCTAGGCGATTATAAGTCGTGATAACAACGCTGAATTTCATCTGGCACCCTCGAGGAAAATTCTTTGATTAGCTTAGGTTTAATCATCAAAGCTCCAACCCTATAATTCCCCTGGAAGCTTAAGAACTAATAAGTTTACCAATAAGTCTAGCGTAATTATCTCCCCATTTTGGTTAAACGTTTCTATTTAAAGTCTAAACCCTCAACCTGTAACCTTCAACCTTGGCCTTTTGGCCACGCGTGCGCGTTCAACCTGTAACCTTGGCCTTTTGGCCACGCGTGCGCGAACAACCTGTAACCTTCAACCGTTCAACCTTCAACCCCAGTCCCAACAACTCAGAAGTCCAGCTACCATGTAAGCCGTAAGGGATATGATGCTTCAAGTGCAGTCGTGCTACCGGTCCACTAGTTAAATCACGACCATCTAAAATTACTAGATCCGACCGGTGATGACTAGCATCATATACTAAGGTCAATACCCAACCATCATCTTCTCGTTCAGCATTGGGTCGTGGCACAAACATTGGTTCATTTACAAAACCCTTTGGCGCAGCACTCCAGAATTGTTGTGTCTTTGTTTCCATATCTATTTTTAGAATCCCTTGTAATGGCGCATTACCGGTGGGACGATCAGCAGCTCCGATAAATAAGTAGCGATAGGGATGTCCGACAGAATTAGGGTTAATGATGGGAAACTCGCAACAGCGCTCTTCTAAAAACTGACTCGCTACAGTTTTTTCAGTTAAATTCAACGTAAAGCGCCAGAGTTGCCCTGGTGCGTTCGTATTCATATCAATTTCCCGGAAATCCGTACCTGTCTCTATTGCTGGTAATGACTCGTAGCAAATAGAATCGACATAAATCTTGCCATCTTCCTCAAAAGCATTAGCGTGATGGAAGATAAAGCCCGATTGGGTTTCTAGGATTTTGACTTCCTCTGTGTTCTGTTTACGAGGAATCACTATAATCCGGGTCGGTTGCTCAGGTTGATATGCCACACACTCACCAGCTCCTCGGTATCCCAACAGGAACGGAAAGGGATTATAAGTAACAGGATTTTGGAAGAAAATACAGTAATTTGGGGTAATCGCAAAATCGTGGATAAAGGCAAAACCAGGAACACTATAAGCCTGACGTCGTAATAGTTTACCGGTCAGGTTCAATTCGTAAATGGTAATTTTGCTAGACAGACCTGGCTGAATCGCGAAATTCACCAGACAGGGTTGACCACCATCAAGCTTACAACTAGGGTCAATCCAAGGATGAGCAGCAAAGGATTCACCCCCTAATAACACTCCATCCAAGTTATCTTCACCCAAGGTTTCAAGGGTATGGGGGTCTAGACTGTAAGGTTTAGCAGCTTCCCATAAGGCTAAGAGCTTGCCACCCCAGTAGATCACATTGGTATTCGCAATATTTTTAAGTTGGACATCAAATAGATTCGCTAACCAACCCCCAGGCTTCTGAGTGCCAAACACTCCTCGATATACCGGTTTCCCCGCTTTCTGTTCCGCTAAGAAGCCCTCTGTGCGTACAAACCGATTCCGAAAATGAGCTCGACCGTGATCAAATGCGATCGCACAAATCATCCCATCCCCATCAAATGGATGATGCACCCGGTAACCATTAATATCCAGCAAACCAGGACCATTCCGTAACCAAGTCCCTTGCAACTCCTTAGGGATTTCCCCTTCTACTTGATCAATCCAATAATCCTCTTCATGGCGTTGGGACTCATAACCTCTTGCCCAATCTTCCTGGCTATAGGACACACCAGGATTAGAAACCCCATTGGCTTCTTTGTTTATTAACACATTTTCCATCTTTTATCAAGTCCTTAGCCAGATTTTTTTATGAATAGTTTTTAATTTTATTTACATTTTATTACATTACCAGACTTTGTATAGCAAAGGGAATCGGGAATCGGGAATCGGGAATCGGGAATCGGGAATCGGGAATCGGGAATCGGGAATCGGGAATCGGGAACAGGGAACAGGGAACAGGGAACAGGGAACAGGGAAAAAAATTATCACGATTGATTTCGGCTCCCTATAATCCCTTGCTTATCCCTTAGATTCCTTGCCAATCCTTGTCGTTCTAGCTAACATTATTTCATAAAACTTTACATGAATGGCTAGCAAATATAGGTATAATATTCCTGTTATTATTCCCAGCATTAATAATTAGTATTTCTAGTAACAATAACGGCCTCAAGCCACTATTAATCAAAGGTCAGCAATCAGCCGTCAACCGTGAGCTTTTAGCTCACGCTGCGCGAACAGCCGTCAGCTTAAAATAGACCCCACGTAGCCTGTGTCGATGCGCAAGCTGATACGGGACACGCTGATAGCTTAAGTAAACTACCACTCCCCAAGATTAGGAGAAGCAATTCTATGGCATTAGATGTGTTGAAACGCTATAACACTCAGTTAGGTTTAGCCCTATGCTTAGCCATTAGTGGAGCGTACGCATTTTCAGTAAACCAAGCTAATGCTCAGATTACTCCTGATGCTACTTTGCCCCAGGGAGAAACGTCACAGCTAGACCTGGGCTCTGGTGAGGTAAATGGGAAAATTGTTGATCTAATTAAGGGAGGAGCAATCCGAGATATTAATTTGTTCCACAGTTTCCTAGAGTTTAATATCGACAAAGGGCAAAGGGTTTATTTTGCTAATCCAGCTGGGATTCAAAATATTCTGTCTCGGGTAACTGGTGCTAATCCCTCTAATATTCTTGGCACCTTGGGTGTGGATGGTGGAGCGAATTTGTTCTTGATTAATCCCAAGGGAATTTTCTTTGGGGATAAAGCCAAGCTGGATGTATCGGGGTCATTTGTGGGCACCACTGCTGATGGGATTGGGTTTGGCAATCGAGGAGTGTTTAGTGCCTCTAATCCAGAGCCGCCATCGCCATTGCTGACGGTTAATCCTAATGTATTCTTCTTTAATCAAATTCCCGGTAAGATTACCAGTCAAGCTAAGTTAGAGAAGCTAGCGGTTGATAACCTGTTGTTGCTCGGTGGTGATATTGAGGTTAGTAAGAAAGATAAGAAGAAAGATAGTAAGATATCCACTAATCAAGGTGGGAATATTTTGTTAGCGGGATTGGGCGCACCAGGAGAAGTAGCATTAACTCAAGAGGGTGACAAGCTGGGTTTAGAGTTTCCCGATGGCGTCAAGAAAGGGAATGTTGTCATTAAGGATAGCGCTATAGAAACTTCCGTAGCCAAAGATAGCACTGTTGATGGTGGCGACATTAGGATTATTGCTGATTCTTTGGAAGTAGAAACCTCTAATAAAGATCAGGGAATTTTTACCATAACTAAAGGCAATAGTAAAAAAGGTGGTGATATTATTGTCACTGCTGATTCTTCAGTTAAGGTAACTACTAACAATGACGGAGGAAAGAAAGCAAACCAGGGTATTTTTACCAAAACTCAGGAAAGCGGTGGAGCAGGCGGAAAAATTAGTATCACTGCTGACTTGATCTCTGTATCGACATCTAAACAGACAAGAAAGAAGTCAAAGGTAGAAGAAGACCAGGGCATCTTTACCAAAACAGCGGCCGTTGGGAGTGATGGCGGAGAGATTATCCTCACCGCTGACCGGCTTGAGGTTTCGGTTTTTGCCAATAAAAAAAATTATGAGAACGATGCTGAAGACCAGGGCATCTTGACCAAAACTACCGAACAAGCCGGAAACGGAGGAAAAATAACCATTAACGCTGGCTCGGTCTTGGTTACGTCTAATAGGTTTAGAGCCAAACTAAAGAAGCAAACAGAAGAAGGAATTTTTACCAAAACAGAGAAAAAAGCGGGTATTGGCGGGGATATTGAGATCAATGTGACTGGGGATGTACTGCTGACCAATAAGGGTACGATTAAGACTAAGACCACAAGTTCAGGTCAGGGTGGAACTATCGAAATCAACGCTCCCAATGGCAATGTAACCTTAAATGATAGAAGCAGAATTCAGGCTTTGACGAGAGCACAAATAAGTAAAGAGGCAACAGGAAATGGCGGAGAAACTATCATCAAGGCTGGGGGAGCAGTTGAACTGAGATTCAACAGCAAAATTGAGAATACCGCTCAAAGAGAATCTACAGGATCGAGTGGGGGCATTGAGATCACAGCTAAGTCCCTATTACTCGATTCTCGTGAAGATCCCAGCAATTCTAAATCTAGCAGAGGTCAAGTCCAAATTACGGCTAAGACCGACCCAAACACTAAAGGTAACGGTGGTCCGATAGACATCCGTGTTGAGTCACTGACGATGATTGGACCAGGTGAAAAAGGTTCTAGTGGTATAACTGCTAATACATCAGGAGCTGGAAATGCGGGCGCGATCACAATCATAGTTGAAGGAAACTTCATCATGGAAGATCGAGCCAAAATTGAAGCGAAATCTCAACAGGGCGCTACAGGCGATGGTAACGACATAATCATTGACGCTGGCTCACTTTCCTTAAGTAATACGAGCTTTATCACGGCTGAGACTAAGAAAGATAAAAGTAAAATTAAGAATGTTGGAAATCCGGGAAAGATCCAGATAACGGTTAAGGATAAGATTGAGATTATAGGCTTGGATAGCGGAATCAGAACTCAGGTAACTAAGGATGCGGGAAACAATCAAACCCGAGAAGAAGATGCTGGTAATATTACCATTAAAGCTCGCTCTCTATCTCTCAAAGATGGAGGAAGATTAGAAGCGTTTACTAAAGGCAAAATTAAAGCAGGTGATATTATAGTCGATGCCAAAGATTTTGTAGAAATTTCTGGTATTGGAGAAAAAAAAGAAAAAAAAGAAATAAAAACCGAAAAAAGTGGCATATTCACCCAAACTCGAAACGGAGCCAAGGCTGAGGGAGGGCTTATTCAGATAGAAACACCGAGCTTGCGTCTATCAGATGGTGCAGTTTTGAATGCTCAAAGCCAAAGTGACTTTGCCGGTGGTGATATCAAGATTGATGCCGATGAAGTGCAACTAACCGATGGTGCTCAAATTACTGCCGCTTCCGAAAAAAGCGCAGAAAACCAAGGTGGTAACATAATCTTAAATGTAGACAGCTTGACAGTAAGTAACAGCGAAATTTCAGCTTCTACCGAAAGAGGAACTGCAGGAAATGTGGAAGTCAAAGCTAAAGACTCAGTATTGTTAACTGGAACTCTACCAAATAAGTCTAAATCTCCCGCAGGAATATTCGCTCAAGCAACCAAAGGTGGTACTGCTCAAGATGTGACTATAAAAACAGATGAGCTAACTGTCAAAGATGGAGCACGAATAGCAGTAAGCGGTGTCCCATTAACAGATAGTGGTTTTCCAGATAGTGACGTGAAGCAGAGCAAGCGAGGAGAAGCTGGCAAACTGGAAATTAAGGCTGAGTCACTCACCCTAGACAACGGCCAACTTATAGCTGCTACTGGAAAAAATCCTAACAACAACGAAGACGCAGCAACTATCGATATCAATGTGCCAGGAGTGATCATACTTGATAACAACAGCCTAATCTTGGCTGATGCTACAGGGGATAAAGTCAAGGGTGGAAATATCAAGATTTCTGGTGGAGTATTAGTGGCGCTGCCTCTGAATAATGATGACAAAGGTAGCGATATATTTGCTAATGCTCAGCTTGGAGATGGTGGAAACATCAAAATTACCCTCCAGGGCTTATTCAATCTGAACGTACTGGGAGATACCAGTGCGTTTATCGACCCATCTGGAAAGATAGACCCATCGTTAGCTTTTCAGAATAATAATAGTGAAATAGCAGCGCTTAGCTTTAGTGGTGGTCAATCTGGGAGTGTAACCAGGGATATTACTAACTCAGCACAAGATCCTGAAATCTTACCAACATCACTAGTTGACCCTTCATCATTAATTCTTGCTAACTGTCCCAGGAGTGGAAAAGTAACTGTAGATGAACTCGGTGAATTCATTGTTACTGGACGGGGTGGCTTACCTCCAAGTCCCCTAGACCCAATTACTCAACGGTCTGTACTGGTAGATTGGGTTACCATTGATACTGAAGAAGATGAAGAAGAGACCATCAAAGAAGCTACCTCTACTCCTACTCCTGAAGTTAGTTACTTACCAATGAGAGGGAAACGCCGTGTTGCCTCTACTCCTACTCCTGCTCGTCCCAAGAAGAAAATAGTGGAAGCTCAGGGTTGGACTGTGGGCGAGGATGGTACAATTATCTTGACGGCTGAACCGAATAATGGTACTCCTAAGAGTAATTGGTATAGTCCTCGGTCTTGTGGTAGCAAGGGTTGAGGCAAGGGATAGATAATATTGATGTTGCCGTTAACTGCAAGAAACGGCGTTGCTGAATTAAAGTATGAAGCGCGATCGTTTGGTTTTGCTAAAGCCCCCTAAATCCCCCAATTTTGCGGTGCGACCCAAGGGCGATTTACTCGCCCATTGGAAAGCGCACCGGGAGGGACTTTGAAACTCTTGTTCCCCCCAGAATTGGGGGGCTAGGGCGTGTTTTAAAACTCGGAGATCCCCCATTATCCCCCTTAAAAAAGGGGGACGAGCGAGTATGGCTCCCCCCTTTTTTAAGGGGGGCTGGGGGGGATCATAATCTTGCGGAAAACTTTGAAACTCTTGTTCCCCCCAGAATTGGGGGGCTAGGGGGGCGAAACCATACCCAAAATCAGCAACGCCGGAAATTGCAGCAATTTTGGAAATGATCGATACCGATTCAATAACTATAGCGCTAGCTAAAAATACTCAGATTAAGCTCTTAACTATAGCGCTAGGCTAGCTAACTTCAATCCAATTACTTCACTATCGAAAATCTCAACAATTTTGGAAATGATGGGATGCTCCTGATCAGCCGTTTTGGATAAGCATTCCCTGTAGCCCTAGGGCGTGTCATCAATTAAGCCAGATAACAGTAGCAGCAAGATAAATTGCCCCGAGAAAGTTTATTGCTCGCTTATCATAACGTGTCGCGATTCCTCGATATTGTTTGAGTTGGGCAAAGAAATTC
>NZ_JAAHIG010000363.1:0-8579 GCF_010692305.1 Moorena sp. SIO4G3
TCTGAGTCTAGATGGTGATTCCCAGCAGCAGGGGTTTCAGGTACGCTTAGAAATTGGTGAAGAAGGGTCACGCCCAACACTCGAAATGACAGGTTACTTGCCTGCAGCTTCAGAACTGACTACTTACTTACAATACCATTGGCTCCAAAAATATCGGAGCCTAGGTTCACCCGCAAGAATCCAGCCCGGAAAAGTTATCTATGGTGGTTCCATTAGCCAACGGCTCAAGGAATGTCGGGATTCAGCGAAAGAATTAGGTAATAGACTCAAACGATGGCTCGATTCTGAACAGTTTCGTCCTATTGATAAGCGATTACGGGAAGAGTTAAACCCAGAAGAAGCGATTCGGGTCCTGATTCGCACGGAAAATACCCAGTTACAAAAGCTGCCTTGGCATCTGTGGGATTTTTTTGAGCGTTACCCCAATGCTGAATTTGCTCTGAGTGGAACACAGTTTAAACGACCCGATCAACTTCCTGTATCTACCGGGAAATCTAACGTTAGAATTTTAGCAATTTTAGGTCATAGTGCTGGTATTAATATTAACGAAGATCGACAACTGCTGGAGAAGTTACCTAATGTAATAACAGTCTTTTTAGTGGAGCCCAAACATCACGAAATCAATGACCAGTTATGGGATCAACCTTGGGATATTATCTTTTTCGCAGGACATAGTGAGACAGAGGGCGAAACGGGTCGAATTTATATTAATCCCATCGATAGCTTAACCATTGATGAACTGTGTTATGCCCTCAAAAAAGCCGTGGCACAGGGCTTAAAACTGGCAATTTTCAATTCTTGTGATGGGTTGGGATTGGCAAGGCAACTCCATGATTTGCAAATTCCCCAAATGATTATAATGCGGGAGTTGGTGCCAGATCAGGTCGCTCAAAACTTTTTGAAGTATTTTTTGAACGGGTTTGCTAATGGTAAGTCTTTATATCTGGCAGCGCGGGAAGCACGGGAGCAATTGCAGGGGTTGGAGCGTCAGTTTCCCTGCGCCAGTTGGTTGCCAGTAATTTACCAGAATCTAGGACAAGAACCCCCAGCTTGGGCAGATTTGTGCCAAGAGTCAGAAATACCATCGCAAATACCATCAGAAATACCATCAGAAATACCATCAGAAATACCATCAGAAATACCATCGGTCTCAGGGAAACCCAAGAGGCGTAGTGTCCAGACAGTGCTGATATCTAGCATAGTGGTGACTAGCTTAGTAATGGTAGTGCGATCGCTTGGCCTATTCCAGCCCTGGGAACTGCAAGGGTTTGACCAGTTGATGCGGCTGCGACCCAATGAAGGACCCGATCCACGACTATTATTAGTGACAATCACTGAAGAGGATGTGCAGTCCCAACCTAAGGAAGAAAGAAGAGCCGCTTCCTTATCGGATCGTTCCTTAGCAAAACTGCTGGCAAAGCTGGAGCAGTATCAACCGAGAGCTATTGGTTTGGATATTTATCGGGAGAATCCTGTGGGAGGGGAATACCAGGATTTAGCGACTCGGATGCAAACTAGTGATCACTTTTTTGCCATCTGCCAATACGGAGACCCAGGAGTTTCCCCACCTCCAGAAGTCCCAGAGGTTCGCCAAGGCTTTAATAATGTTTTACTCGACCCCGATCGCATTATCCGTCGCCATCTGTTGGCTGTAGGGTCACCATCTCCTTGTCAGAGCTACTACTCATTTAATGTCCAGTTGGCAACACGTTATCTGGCTGATCTAGGAATCCAGTTGGAGGTGACAGAAAATTACTTAAAGCTTGGCACTACAGTTTTTAAGACCCTAGAAAAGGATTCTGGTGGATATCACAATCTAGACTCTCGTGGTCAGCAACTATTACTGAATTATCGAGCTTCCGGTCAAATTGCTGAGACCGTTTCCCTTGCAGAGGTTCTCACGGATCAGTTCAATCCTGACTTAGTCAGGAATCGCATTGTGATCATCGGTACCATTGCGCCTAGTTTTAATGATAATTTTTGGCGCACACCCTACAGTGGTGGTCAGTGGTCTGTTGAGACCATGAGTGGGATAGAAATTCAGGCACAGATGATCAGTCACATCCTCAGTGCAGTGCTGGATAACCGACCGTTGATTTGGTGGTGGTCTGAGCCTGGTGAAGCGCTCTGGATTTGGTGCTGGGCTGTGCTCGGGGGTACGGTTGCTGGAAACTTTAACGTGCTGCGTTCCGTCGTGTTGGGTACTGGAACTGCTTTGGTTGTTTTATATGGAAGTTGCTCGGTTTTGCTGATAGTAACAGGTGGTTGGGTGCCATTAATTCCCGCTACTATAGCATTGGTGGCTACTAGTGTAGTCGTTTACTGTCGTTTACAAAAGTGATCATAGTCATTGACTCGTCATTAGTCATTAGTCCTTAGTCTTTTGTGATCTACATTAAGAAGTCTCTTAATAGTTACAAATTACCAATGAATAATGATAGCAAATTACCTTTGATAACCCTCCCTTTAGCCGCAACTTATTATAGTGGTTGATGCTATAATAAACTGGGCTAATTATCCTAAAAAATTTTGTCTGCACATACTGAAAAAAAATGGGGTTTTTAACCCTAATTTTCTATGGCTAATTCCTAATTAATAATCACAACAATTAACCTGATTTTATCTGGAAATAGTGGTGATATACAGGGGTGTTAATCTGAATCCATCAATTCGATGTATCAGGGAAACATCTGTCGATGTTGATCTGAATTTTGAGTTATCATGTTAACTAAATTATTTCGGCTTAAATACCTATTTGCCTCTAATTTAGTCTTTGTTGGCTGGATCAGCGGTTTCTTGGTCTCCCGAGTAGAGGCTGATCAATCCATCAGTCTTGGGCAAATACCACAAGTACCAATTTACTTTATCAATCCCAAACCCCCAGACAATGGTACTCCTTCTGCTCCTCACGGTACTGGAACCCGTGGTGATTGCCTATACAAGTCAGAGCTTCCACTACTGACTCCTTTAGTAGGTGGTTATAATTTGGATTTAACGGTTAGTGATTATCCAACCTTTTGGATATATATACCTTACACCTCAGAGGATGCACCGTCGGGAGAATTTTCTTTGCAGGATGAGGATGGGGAAAACGATCTTTACCGAAAATCTTTCAAACTACCAGACCAGCCAGGCATTGTTAGTATTAGGCTTCCTAAGACAGAAAAGTCCTTGAAAGTTGGTCAAAACTATCGTTGGAATCTAGAGATCAATTGCCCTTCTACAGAATTATCCAATCAATTTCCAACTCCAGCGTCTGTGACAGGACTAGTTCGCCGAGTTGCCCAGTCTCCAGACCTAGAAAGGGAGTTAAATGGGGCTAACACTCCTCTAGAGAGAATTGCAGCTTATGGCAAGCATCACATATGGTATGATACCCTAACTGAGCTAGCTGAATTACGGCTGCAAGATCCACAAAATATGAATCTTGAAACTGCTTGGATTAAGCTATTGACTGATCAAAGTTTCGTAGAAACAATTTCTAAAACAAACATTTTGGGTAACCTTCAGTAAATTATAGCGGTGCTCGTTTTAGAAGTTAGAAGTTAGAAGTTAGAAGTTAGAAGTTAGAATTATAACAGACAACCTACCCTACACCGAATACGGGGCGAACAACATTTAACCTCTCAACCTGCAACATTCAACCTGCAACATTCAACCTGCAACATTCAACATTCAACCTCTAATATTCAACCTTTAACTTAAACATACTGGAATTCACAGCCAATTCCCAACCAAAATAAACGGTGCCCAAATATGAGGACGATGGTAGTCTGTGCTGGGATATTTCTTCTTAAGAAACGCTAATTGAGCATTTCGCAGGGCTTCGGCTTTAGTCAACTGTGGATTATTTAACTGTTGGTAGAACTGATTCATAAATTCGGCTGTAGAGGCATCATTAACTTGCCACAAGGTGGCTAGGGTACTGCGTGCTCCTGCTCTAATCGCTATTCCAGCTAGTCCTAAAGCGGCTCGTTTGTCCCCAGTAGCAGTCTGACAAGCACTCAGTAACAACAGTTCAATGGGGGTGGTGCCACTGGGGTCACTCATCCGTAGTAAGTTATCTAAATCCTTGACTTTGATGCGCTCATCCCAGTCTAGGATAAATGTTTGCTCTGGATTGGAACTGAACTGACCGTGAGTGGCAATATGAACAACATTGAAAGAGGCTGCGGTTAGTTGATTTTGCAGGTTTTCTTTGATAAATTCCTGATTTTCGAGTTTCTGACTACGGTTTACCTGTTCCCCAATTTTTGTTAACTCGAATGCTACATTATCGATTGGTCCTAAACCTTCTTTTTTAAAGCTGGGAGCGTTAGTAGCTCCAGCAATTAGGGCTGTTAGCTGTTGCCGTGGTAATGGTTTGGGGTCCACTAGCTGTAAGCCAGGGGTCACAGCTACAGCATACCGTTCTATTAAATACTGTTTGCCATCATAAAGGGCTGCTACAGGAACATTTCGTAATGACCCATCTAGGACAAATACTAGGTTTTTTATTGGGCTTTGGTCTCCTGAAGGGTGACTGTCTAGTTCTTCTTCAAAGGGTCTGATTAGCCAGTCATAAATTTGTTGGGATTCTTTTTTGACTTTGCTAATACTAGTGCTACGTCTTCTTAGGACATTCCTAAAGTTTTTGACCGCTTTGTCTACTTGAGCTTCTGATATGTTATGATGGATATAGTAACGCAAGTTATCTGGTTCAGGCAATTTTAAAATTACCGCTAAGCCGTCTTTTAAGATAATCGGGTAAATGACGGCTGCTGTGGGGTCTAAATTGTCAATGTTAACCTTTTCTGGTTTGGCGCAGGCGTCTCGAAAGAAGTTGTCTATTTCAGCAAGCTGGAGTGCTTCAATAACCTGACGGGCTTGCTTAAGATTATCGTTACTTGGTTGAGGAGAACGCAATAGTAAATCAACTAACTGTCGATAAACCGGTTCTACTTGTTCTCGGAAGGAAAACTGGATGTCAGGATTGAGAGTAACTAAATCACTCCGTAAATTCGTTAAGGTATTAGAGGCTTGGGTATAATAAGCGATCGCGGAGCGTGACCAAAGGTCAATCGCATCCTGGATCAGGTCCGTTACTGCTTCGGTATTACTATTTCTGGTGGTAGTGGCTTGTTCGGCTTGAGCGTTCAGTATACGTCCCATTTGCCACTGCCACTGATAAGCAATATCCGCTGCATTAATCCCTTGGGCAATCAGAAGTGCTGACTTGGTAAAGGTTATGGCATTTGACCAATCGTTGGTTTGTTCAAAGCAGTTACCCAGGGTGCCCAGGGCATAGGATTCTGCTCGTTTGTCTTCTAGGGTTTGAGCTTGCTCAATGGCTGTGTTGAGTTGTTGAGCAATGTCTTGGGAATTGGTAATTGGTGTGGAAATGTGCGTTCGCGTAGCGGCTCTTTCAGAGCATCGCACATTTCGATTTCCCATCTTGATCAGACTTTGAGCGAAATTTACGTGGGCATAAACTGATGCTCTACTGGATGGTAATTTAGTTAGTAATGTCTGGATTTGTGGCAATAAGGCTTGAGCAGATTTCTCCTGGTCTGTCTCGATGAGTAAACTTAGCTGATTCAATTGTGCTTGAATTTGGGTGATTGGTGAGGTGGTGGTTGCTGCTGCTTGTTGATAGTGAGTTATAGCGTCTTGGATATACTGCTGGAATGCTTTGTTATGATTCGATTCTTTTGCTCTTGTGGCTAAGGCTCGCTCAGTATTACCTAAACTCAGCCACCCTTGACTCTCGGATTGGGAAGATTGTATTCGTTGTGCGACTGTCCAACTTTCGGTTAAGGTCTGTTTAGATTCCTCTAAATCCCCTGCTTGTCGAAACACATTACCAAGATTGTGTAAGCCAATCGCTTTTAGAGGAGAATCCGGTTGTGCCAGCAGGGTTTGTCTTACCTGAGTTAGTAGCTTCTTGGCTCGACGGTAAAGTCCCAAAGATTGCATGGCTTGGGCTTGATTAATCTGGCTACCAAGTACACCAACCCGATCATTGGCTTTAGCATACAGTGCTTCAGCATTTTGCCAGATGTTCAGAGCAGCTTCAGCATTTCCCTGTACCAATTGCAAACGCCCTTGAGTGTTCAACACTTGAGCCAATACTCGTTCACTCCCCCTAGATACGGTTTCTAGCAACGACAAACTGGAGTCAATGGCTGCTTGGGCTTTATCCCATTCCCCAAGTTGCTGAGTCACTAAGGACAGCAAACGCAGGGCTTGGGCTTGGTTGAGTATATCTCCTGTGGCTTGATAAGCTTGTGCCGCTTGCTGCAATACTCGTGCAGCATCAGAATACTGTCCAGCATCGTAGTATTGTTTGCCTGCTTCTAAGAGCAAGTAGTGTTTCGTGGGTTCTGCTTCCTGTTGCCTTCTGCTTACTGTTGCGTTCTGCTTACTGTTGCTGAGCCTTGAGGTTTGATGGCTAATGTCTAAGTGCTGATGGCTGAGTGCTGATGGCTGAGTGCTAATGGCTGAGTGCTGATGGCCAGCAGAGAAGGGTAGTGCGTGTATACCACGGCTTAAGATTAGCCCCAACAAGGTCATCACAATAAACTGAATCAGGCGCTTCATTTATCTGAGTTATCTATAGCGCTGCGCGCAGGGAACAGGGAACAGGGAACAGGGAACAGGGAACAGGGAACAGGGAACAGGGAAAAGCGATCGCACAGCTTCCCCCTTGTTAAGGGGGACGGGAGGGGGATCTATCCTCCTCACAGGGGTAGGTTTTTTACATTTGGGTAAAACATGGGACGACCGAGAGGGAGAGGAAAAGGAAAACAACGAAGAAGCGATGCAGCTTCGGAACAGGGGGTTTCCCCCGGAGACAAAACCTTAGACAGTGGAGCCTTTATGGTTGGTAGGCTATGCAGAAAAGGGGGAAAACTTATTGATTAAGGCTCCACTGTCTTACGGTAAATTCAAACCACTCGCGCTTTGCATCAAGACAATGATGATTGTTAACGACAAATTAAGTATATTGTCTTATCCCCCACACCCCACACCCCACACCCCACACCCCACACCTGACGTCAAAGTAAAAAACCTACCCTTATGAGGATCTATCCTCTGGCTTTCCCCTTGTTAAGCTTTCCATTTCCCGCTTCTAACGACTCCCGACTCCCGATTCCCGATTCCCGACTCCGGACCCAAGGGTTTTTTGAAGCATCGGACAATCTACTTGATGTAACCACGTACCCTTTGGAGTGACTATGACTGGATGAGCGGTGAGAATTACCTCCCCGTTGGGAGCGATAACCCAGCCTTGGGCTTCAACAATTTGTTTAGGTTTAGGGTTATTGGTCTGTGGTTGATTAGTCTGTAGTTGATGCTGCCTTGACCTTGACCGACGTTTTCTGATCCTAGTTTGAGGTTGCTCAGTGATACGCCAATCGTCCCATGTAGCATTCGGGCTCAGGGTTTCGTTGGGAGAAATCGGTAAGCCACCACGACCTGTGGCAATAAATTCACTGCCCTCACCAGCAGCACAGAGGTTTTTTTCAATCAGTTGAGATACATCAATGACATCGGTTGGCAATTCCGATAACCCTTGGCTGGGGTCAATTTGAGGTGCATTGATGTTGACGGTACCATCTACACCAAACTCAGAGCTAGCGGTAATGTCACTGAGGGGAGTGAGGTTTTCTCGGAACTCTAGCCCAATGATACCTTGGGTGGTAATTGTGATATTGCCGCCACTGCCTTCAAAAGCATTAGCGGTAATGTCGCTATCTTCTTGACGAATGCCTATGATAAAGGGAGCATTAATCGTAATATTGCCGCCGTCTCCACCAGCTTGAGCAGTACCTGCGGTAGTGGAGATTTTACTGTTGCGTCGCAAGAACAACAACTCGTCAATGGTTAAGGTAATATCCCCTCCTTGGTTGCTAGCCGTTTCTGCGGATAGCTCTGCTTTATTATTAAGGGTGAGTGTGCCTGCCTCAAGGGTAATACTGCCCCCTTTTCCCTGGCCTTGGCTATCTACAGCTATCTTGGCTCCATCCCGAATAGTTACAGTTCTGGGGTCAACGAAAATATTGCCACCATCACCGCTAGAATCACGAGTAGTGTTGGCAAACAGCCCACTTCCAGTTCCAGCTAAAGTAATATCATCACGTACTTCCAGAGTAATATTACCAGCCTGCTCAGTACCTTCGGTGGTGGTTCTGACGTTCCCACCGTCAGTAGCCTCAAATCGATTGGCCTCAATGATTTTAATGTTGCCACCCTTACCCCGGTCAGTATTGGTAACCCTGGAAGTAGTGGCTGATACCTGTGACTCTCCCTGGATGGTGACTTGCTCAGCCCGAAGGGTGATGTTACCAGCATCGCCATCACCAGCAGTACTGGAAGTTATTTCAGAGTCATTGGTTAAGGTAAGCGATCGCGTTTTAATATCGACATTTCCACCATTGCCAACTGCACCAGGGTTTACTGCGGTGGAAATAGAACTATTCCGATTAAGGGAAACCTCCTCTGCATCTGGGATGCTGATACTACCGGCATCTCCGGTACCGGCAGTACTCGCTTCAATGGTCGAGGTGTGATCTAGGGATAGAGACTTGGTTTCAATA
>NZ_JAAHIG010000364.1:0-8551 GCF_010692305.1 Moorena sp. SIO4G3
TCCAGCACCAACGATGAAATTTGCCTCAGTTGTGGTTATCCAGCTAAAGGTCGGCCAAAGTTAGTTTTTTTCAAGTGGACTGCTATCGGTGTTGCTGTAGTATTTGCTTTATTTCTCCTACTAGGGGTCATTAACAGAGTTGAGCAACACCTCAACTCTCAACCTTCGACACAGATAGACCGGTAAGATAGCGTTGGGTTATCAGTCTATCTGTGTATAAGGGAAGCCGTGCCAGCGCGCAGCAGACACAGCGCGCAGCAGATACACATGCAGTTTGGGATGCTATTTTCCGTAACACTATTATGCCTAATGGCAGGATTAGAAATAATAATTGTTAGCTAGATCAATAGTTGCTAAAGCTAGTTTCTGGTGGGAACGCCTTGATATCAAGCAATTTGTACCGGAGCTTAATAGCAACAGTGAAGCACAAGTATCACAAAGACTTGAGCGCTGGTGCAATGTGGTAGCTCAGGGAAACTGGGACAAGTTTCAGCGACGCTTACAGTGGGATGGATTAGATATAGACAAAGTTCGTCCATGCCTAGGTACTGTGCGTTTAGTTGCTGAACAACTACCCAAGTGGGCAAACACCCTAGCACAGGTAATGGAAACCGCTAAAGGCTTTCAGCCTCAGGATTATCCTGACTTGCCAATTGATCTAGACAATCCTCTTCCCTTTGAAGATTTACTGCTACCTGTGGTGGTGGTGGCTAGAGCAAAGCTACAGGAAAGGTTCAAGGATTTTGCCTTGCCAGTGGTAGGTCAAGCCAATGCTCTGTTATCTAAAACAGCCTACCGTTGTCTAGAGCGCACTCTGCTGCAACAAGTAACAACGCTTTGTGTTAAGACACTGAATGCTGAGTTCTCCAAAGCCCGTCCAGGTGGATATAGATTACTCAACTTACTTCTACCAGGTCTCCAGGGCAATGGTCAAACGACTTACTATGATGCCTTTGTCGAGCAACACTTGGGAGAAGGTTACCTTACCCTTGTCCAAAACTATCCGGTGCTGGGGCGATTGGTTGCAACCTGTATCAACCTTTGGCTAGAGGCAACGGTAGAGTTACTGCAACGCTTGAGCTGGGACTATGAAGCCATTGAGCAAATGTTCGGTGAAACCCAAACCTCTGAAAGGGAGCCAGCAACAGCACCATTGAAAGGTCTTGGTCAGGTCACTGATATTAAGACAGGGTTATCTGACCCCCACAATGGAGGACGCTCAGTGTTTGTACTCATCTTTGAGTCTGGACTTAAGGTAGTCTACAAACCCAAGGATTTAGGGCTGGAAGTAGCGTTTAATAACCTGTTGGCTTGGTGCAATCAACACGAAGAACTGCTCAAATTCAAAGTATTACGAGTTCTTAATCAAAGTGGGTATGGCTGGGTTGAGTATGTGGAACATCAGCCCTGTGAAAATGAGGCAGCGGCGCAACGGTTTTATCAGCGAGCTGGGATGCTATTGTGCTGGCTTTATGCTTTGCGGGGAATAGACTGCCACTATCAAAACCTGATTGCCAGTGGTGAGCATTTGGTGTTGGTGGATCTAGAAACTCTCCTTGACCCGGAAGTCAAACTCATAGACAATTCCCTGGATGCCCAAGAGATGGAATCCACTGCAGGGCAACAATTTTACGATTCTGTCTTGCGGACGGGGTTGTTGCCCCGATGGGATTTTAGTAGCGATCGCAGCATTGCCTATGACATTAGCGGTTTGGGAAGTATTGAGTCCCAACCTAGCTCTAATAAAGCTAATAAAACTCGCTGCTGGAAGGCTATCAACACTGATGAGATGCATCTGGGCTACGATAATATCACCCTACCCAGGTCGAAAAATGTGCCTTACCTTGGTGAGCATATCCTGTCTCCTAACGACTATGTGAAGGAGCTGGTTGAGGGGTTTGAGCAGGTGTATCGCTTCGTGATCGCCCAGGGAGAGGCAATGCTTGCTGTAGATGGACCACTAGCAGCCCTGCAATACCAACGGATCCGGTTTATCTTTCGGTCAACCAAAGTGTATCGCACAGTTTTGCAGAAAACCTTGACCCCTGAATTCTGCCAAGATGGAGTTGATTACAGTCTTGAGCTAGACATCATCAGTCGAGCGTTCCTGGTTGATCAGCAGAAACCAAAAGCTTGGCCGATCTTAGCTGCTGAGTTGCAGGTAATGGCACAACTCGATATTCCATACTTTCAGGGCAACTCTGCTAGTCAGGCTTTACCCCTACCTTCCGGACAAACCATTCCCCAGGCTTTTAAGCAACCGAGTTATGAGCAGGTGATCACTGAGCTACAGCAGTTCAGTGAAACAAACCTAGGGCAACAACTCTGTTTGATCCGGCAAGCTCTTTATGCACCGGTGGCACGAAAACCAACTGGAGAAACCGGGGCATGGGAAGTAAAGTCCCTACCACCGCTCACACCGGATCAGTTGATTCAAGAGGCTGATGCGATCGCTAGGGAAATCCAGGCCAAAGCAATTCCAGATCCCAAGGGCTGTGTTAACTGGATTGGCATGGGGTTTGTTTCAAAAGCTGAACGGTTTCAACTACAGCTGCTGGGCAACTCCCTCTACGATGGCAAATGTGGAATTGCCCTGTTTCTATCAGCATTGGATTGGGTAACGGGTCGTCAAGAATTTGGTGAATTAGCTTTGCAAGCTTTACAGCCTTTACGAAAGCTAACTCAGCTGGCTGATACTCGTCAGAGACTCACGAGAAATTTGGGAATTGGAGGAGCTACCGGAGTTAGTTCTATCATCTATACTTTCACAAAAGTCAGCCAATTCTTGGGGGATACAGCATTAATTGCTGATGCTGAGCTTTTTGTCAAGAGTATTACTGCTGAATTGATTGCGACTGATCAACAACTGGATGTGATGGGAGGAGCTGCCGGAGCAATCTTGGGTCTGTTACCCTTGTACGAAGCTACTCAGGATCCAGACGTTTTAGAGAAAGCTCAAGCTTGTGCTAAGCACTTATTACAGCAGCGCGTAAGTGTCAAGGGGTCTCCCAAGGCATGGCAAACTCTCAGGGAACAGCCCCTCACGGGCTTCTCCCACGGTGCGGCGGGAATTGCCTATGCTTTGCTGCGCCTGTATGCTGTGACCCAAGACCATCGTTACCGTGAAGCAGCAGAAGAAGGTATTGCCTACGAACACAGTGTTTTTTCTGATCAGGCAGGTAATTGGCCGGACTTCCGGGAATTCCAGCAGGACAAGGGGCAACCGGGCTTTATGGTGAGTTGGTGTCATGGAGCACCGGGGATTGCGCTAGGACGACTGGGTGGATTGCCCATCCTGGATACGGCAGATATTCAGAAGGACATTGAGGTCGGGTTGCAAAAGACCCAGCAATTTGGCTTACAAGGCATTGACCATTTGTGCTGCGGGAATTTCGGACGGATTGAGGTTCTGTTGATTGCAGCCCAAGGATTTTCCCGTCCTGATTTACGGCAACTCGCCCTCCAACGAGGAACAAATGTGGTGGCGAGGGCAAGACGAACAGGAAGTTATCAACTGTTTGACAATTTGCCAAGTTCTGTCTGGAGTCCTGGCTTCTTTCAGGGAACAGCAGGGATTGGTTACGAGCTGTTGCGTTTAGCTTCTGGTAAGCTGCCCTCAGTTTTATTGTGGCAATAGGGGATTGATATAAGCGCGTTTGTATCTAGATTGTCAACACACTTCTTGCCATAAAAGGCAAAAGGCAAGAGGCAAAAGGCAAGAGGGGAAAGAGAGCCCGAGTTTTATTGGACAATAAAAAAAGACCTCCTAGGTTTACATCTCAAATACAAATGCTATATCCTGTGGTTAATCACTTATTATTAAAATAAATTGTTAATTGTTAGTTGTTAATTAACAATCCAATAAAAAATCCGATCGAGATAATACTACAAGCGGCTAATCATGATTCCGGTTTTTGTCTTCGAGGATCACAACGAGGCTTCTTTAATCTGGCATTATGCAGTTGATAAAAAGGTAATACCAGCATCAAATAATAGTCTCCTCCATGTGGATAAGTATTCAGATGATTCCCTTGACAAAAATAGCTTATCCCAGCTCTATCGATTCACATCCAAGGAAGTAACGATTGCGAATTTTATTATTCCCGCGATTTATCAAGGAATTTTTAATCAATTTTACTGGTTACATCAGCCTAATTTAAAGTTACCTACAAAATCCCAGTCTCTGTGTATTTATCCGTCTGAGGTAAGTGATAAGTGTTTAATATACAAGATGTTTCAGAAGGATGAAGTTACAGCACAGACGCGGTTTAAATGGCTGCTCAATCCTAAGTATAACCTGACCGATATTCAGTATTTAACAGTAAATGATGATTTTCTAGAAAATCAATCGGTGGTTTTAGACGTTGTCTTGGATTACTTTTTGGAAAATACTGGAGGCAGCACCCCTCAAGAAAAATTAGAAATTACTGAAGAACAATATCAAGCTTTGAACCAAGATAATAATCACTACCTGAGGCGTCAATTTGGTAGTGGAATTGAAACTAAATTTGAGCATGAAAAATACTACATTGTGTTCACTAATTCCAGTAAAAACGATGAACTTACCAAGAGGCGTAATCTATCGGATTCCGAAATTATCAGGAGAATTGAGGAATTGATCGGCTTTTTGCAAAATTATCAGGTTCAGCTACAGCTTATCTGTCTCCGTCGTTCCAGAATTAGTGGATTTGCAGCAGATGAAAACTGGGAGTTGATTGAGGATTATCTGCTTAAAAAACTTGGTGAAGTTTACGATATCCAACTCACTTCGATCGATAAAGTTTTGCTTGAAGAAGACTTAAACTCAGATGTTATGTTTAGCACCAGGGCATTGGTAGTAAGCCAAACACAAGCAACTGAAACCCATACTAAATTAGATCAATTAGATCAATCGATTAAAGACAATCATATCACTCCCACAATCAGCCTCAACACCTCTGTCGGTAGAATTGCAGTCTATGAAGATTTAGTCCCTAGGTACCTGCTCAAGCAAATCTATAATTACTACTTGAATGGTTTGAGATGGGAGTTTCAGAATCGTGGAGATGAGGATGACCTACTGACCTCCTTTTGGGTACCAAAAGATTTTCCTGATAGCATCTATGAGCTTAGAGAAATTGTCCGGCAGCAACTTCCCTACGAGGCTAAAGACCCTCGCATCATTGTGAATGGTCATTTATTTGGTCTCGGAGATGGTATCCATCGGGATTCATCTAGCATAAAGAATCCTGGTCAAACAGCTATCTGTTATATTAATCCGATGTGGAGAGCTGACTGGGATGGAGAGACAAAGCTTTATTCTGAACGCGATCCCAGTAAAGCAGACTTAATCTATGCCTGTTTGCCAAAGCCAGGTCGCGTTCTGATTTTCGATGGAACCATTCCCCATCGGGGATGTCCGCCAAGCCGTCTGTGTAATAAGTTGCGCATAACGGTGGCTTATCAATTTCCGCCGCCTACGGAGGACTCTTCAGAGTCAGGACTTACCCAGTAACTCGCCCCCAGTAACTCGCCCTTAGTAGGGTCTATTATTAAGGCACCCTACTACTACTAACCTAGTGGAGCAGATAGTTAGTATGATTCCAGTTTTTATTGTCGAGGAACACAATGAGGCTTTCTTGATCTGGCATTATGCTGTCATGGAAAAGCTAATGCTAGCATCAAATAATATCCTACTTCATGTGGATGAACATTCGGACTTTAGATCCCCTCGCTTAAATAAGTCCATTGATGCTCTTGACAGAACAAACCTAACAGATTTATATCACTTTACCTACAATGAACTGAATATTGAAAACTTTATCATTCCAGCGATTTATCAAGGACTATTTAAGCAATTTTATTGGCTACAGCACCCTTATCCAAATTTATCAACAACCCCTAAGTCAATTTGCATTTATAGTTCTGATTCAGAGGGTAACTGTTTGATATCCAAAACGTTTCAGAAAGATGAAGTCAAGGCTAAAACTTATTTTAAGTGGCTGATTGATCCTAACTATCAACTCGCTCAGATTCAGAATTTAACGGTAAATGATGAATTTCCAGACAATCAATTTGTAGTTTTAGATATTGATTTTGATTACTTTTCTTGCAACAAAGAGTTAAAAATTCTACAAGGAAATTTAGAAATTACCGAAGCACAATATCAATCTTTTATTCAGGATCGGTATCATTACTTGCGAGTTTTATTAGGAAGTGGAGTTTCAAGCCGAGTTGAAGATGGTAAATACTACCTTGTTTTCAAGCATAACCCCTACAGCAGTAATGTTTCCCAAGGACAGAAGAAGGTTTCGGAATCTGAAATTGTCAAGCGTATCAAGGAGTTAGTTGGCTTTTTAGAAAACAATAACGTTAAACTACAGCTGGTTTGTCTGTGTCGCTCTAGAATCAGTGGCTATACACCGGATGACCAGTGGAAATTGATTGAGGATTTGCTGCTTGAGCAACTTGGTGAGGTTTACGATATTAATGTAATGTCTATCGACGAAATTTTGGCAGATAAAAGCTTGAATCAACCGTTAATTTCATCTCCTGATTGAGACACCCGGGATTTCAAGGGGCTACAAAAAACATCCTATCATTAATCTGCTTAGCCTTGATCAAAGCTAATCAGTAAAATGACTATTTTTGGGTAGCCGCCATTTTTTTTATACCAAGTGGTACTTAAACTCAGTCCTTGAAGCCTGCACATAGGTAATGGCTAATGGGTAATGGCTTGGCGTAATCAAAATTACCTATTGCTTATTAACTCATCGGAGATATTTTTATCAAGTTTACACAAAGAGTTTCTTTGTATACCATGGTGTTGCTTAACCTTCGACATGGAGAGCATTTTATATGTCCAGTGAGCAAATCGAGCAATTTGTTGAAGAGGTTCAACAGGATCCAGCACTGATAGAGCAACTGCAGCTTCAAGGTAGCATAGATGAAACAATTGATAAAGTTATCGAAATCGCTAAAGAGAAGGGGTATGATTTCACAGCTACTGAACTCAAAGAATATATAGAAAATACTAGCGACGAGGAAGAAGAGTTATCTGATTCAGAATTGGAAGCAGTTGCAGGGGGCCTATGTTGGCGGTGGTCAACCTGAGGAATTAGTAATTATATAAGATAAATTAACTAATCCTCAAGCTTTGTAATCCTAATCTTATGCTTTTAGGAATAAGCTTTAAGCTATCAGTAGTCAGCCCCTGTAGCAAATGCAGCGATTAGCTCAACAGCTAAGGCAAAAGCTAAGTTTATGCCCATCGGAAGTAGAGTTAAGTTTAGAAAACCATAGCTTCTACATACTCAACGGTGCTCAGCATAATTTTCATATAATTTCTATGAGCGATGCAGCGCGGTCTTGGGGGTTCCCCCCATGAGCGACTGCATCAAGACAATGAATCGATGTTTTAGCAGGGTGTTGGTGATTTCATAATCATAGTCAAAGGTTACAGCAGGGTAAATTCCTATGGTGCCCTTAGCTATCATTACCAAGTCGTTAAACGTTCAGCAACGTCACTGAAGGATTAATCCTTAACTAATTTCAAAACCTGTTAACCAAACACTTATTTCAAGCTTTTAAACTGACTAGCCAATGGTTTGCGATCGCACTACACCAGCCACCAATGACTACTTGCTATCCCATACCCTCAGCAGGATTGTTGCCCCAAATATTCCCTCGGCCTTAATTGGTTCCTCTGATTGGAACCACATCTACCAAACTGTCCAATCTCTGCCCAGTCAACTGACTATTACCAAAGGCTTTGGATTTGAGTGCCCTTTACAATCAAGTCTCCCCCAAGCAGATATTTTGTTGTGCATTGGAGAGGAAGGGCGAGGTATTTTAGCAGAGAACAACAACATCAACCTGCTGCCAGAAACCTTCCAAGTTCATCCCATATGGCAGCGGATTTGTAACTTCTGCACCCAATGGGCAGACCCCTCTTCACCACTTTTCGATAAAATTGACCACATTTGGCTAGAGTTTGACGTCAATCCGGAACCAGCACCGATTCCATTACCCAGTGTTTTCTTTGATTTCTTTGAGTACAGCATCTTACCTGGGGGAGGGTATCAATGGGTAAGCCAAACTGCTCTGAAACTGTTATTAGGTAGAGTACTATCCCCAGAAGTTGAGCAATGTTTGTTTAATTGCTTCGAGAGTTTGCCTTCTGGAGCTGACGTCTTTACCATTGGTGCAATGCTGGCCAGGGATTCAGATGTTGTCCGAGTTTGTATGGGTCTAGGGCCAGCCGAAATTATCCCCTATTTAAATCGAATCGGTTGGCAAGGTGATACGGATGAACTTGAAGCCTTGGTTTGTGAGTTAGCTAATGTGGCATCCTCCCTAGTCATTGATTTGGATGTATGCCAGAGAGTATTACCCAAAGTCGGCCTGGAATGTTATGTCAGAACTAAAACTGAAACCGAGCAACTACTAGGGCGTGTCATCAAATAGGAATCAATCTAGTTTAGAATCGATAAATGTAGAGAGTTGAGTCAATCAGGAGCCGTGCTATCATGACGCGCCGCTATGCTTTGCGTCTCGGACCAGTGGGAACGCA
>NZ_JAAHIG010000365.1:0-8550 GCF_010692305.1 Moorena sp. SIO4G3
AGAATGAAGAATTAAGAATGCGCGAATTAAACCTTAAATCGTAGGGTGGGCATTGCTCTCGGAATATCATGATTGAACAGCTATCAATGACATGGGCAATGCCCACCAATAACAACCGGTGGGCAAAGACTAATGTGAATTCCGGAATGTTTGGGAGTTGGAAACAGGCCTAATATATCCTGGTTGGTGGGCATTGCTCAGATGAATTCTGCCAGGGTTGGGGGTTGATTTTAAGTAATGCCCACCCTACAACATGCTTTATCTTATCGTTTTAATCGTTTTAGTGATTGAGCGATCGCTTTTTCTAGTTCCACTTTACTCAAGTTGGTGAGGATGAACACCTCTTGAAAGCTTTTACCAGACCTGGCAATCACCTTGAATCCCCCACGAATTGGCACTGATACTTTTAACTGTAATTTAGGACAGTGACTTCTTGCCCGCCCAAGGACAGCAGGGGTAATGGTTTGAATACCGGGGTAATCTGTGAGTCGTTGCAGAACTGGAATGAGACCCTGAATGTGGGTAGAGTGATTCCAAACCAGCCTGCCGTCTTTGGGTTGGCTCATAATACTATGTAGCCTCCAAGGGAGCCATGGTTAAGCCAGCACGAGAAAGCTGTTGGTGGTAGAGTTCCGCTTGTTCCTGGGGACCGACCCAAACAATGGCTTGACCTTCGTTGTGAACCTGATGGGTTAGTTCCCAGGCGTGATCATTTGTCATCCCAGGGATATACTTGACCAGACAGTCGTGAACATGCTGAAATGTGTTAAAATCATCGTCTAACACAATTACCTTATAGTTGGGATAAGGTTTTCGGGTAACTTGACCAGAGCGTTCAGGAGCTTTGACTGGTGCAGCAAATGTAGCTTTATAAGCTGCTAATCTTACCATATTCGCACATAGGTTACCAGAATAATTTACAAAAAATTAAGTTTAAAGTCAAACCATTCCTTCCAGTTTACAAAAATTGAAACGCCCTGCATAGTGACGCTGAGAAACAAGGAAAATCAAAAATTGGACTAAGCCTTTAATACCTAAGGGTTTCAACCACCTTGGCTATGGGCAATTTTTTCTTTGCCTGTAAAGGACAATTTGCCATATTGAAGCGAACTCAGGCTGCTGTTTGTGTAAGGGGGAAGTTGCTGAGGGGCTGTGTGCAATGGCTTGCCGACCCAGCTAATTAGCCCGCTCCCTATATAGCAGTCGAAGCAAAGCTTAGGAGATCTTTTGCTCCCTGCTCCCTGCTCCGAAGTCCCTTTCAAGCAAAAGACTATGTCCGCTCACCATGCTTCCCTTGCTATACATGAATGACAGGGGTTTCCACTTGTGACTTACCAACAAATGATTCAATGAATGCTTTACCTCTAACCCGCCCTTCCAAAAAAGATCAAATTTTGGCTGTCGATGATTCCCCTGACAACTTGTTTCTACTGCAGACGCTTTTAGAAGAAGAAGGGTACAACATTACTTTGGCAGAGAATGGTCGGGTTGCCCTAGAGAAAATAGAGATATCTCCGCCGGAATTGGTGCTATTGGATGTAATGATGCCAGAAATGGATGGCTTTGAAGTGACCAAGCGCATCCGAACCAATCCCAAGTTACCGTTTATACCAATTTTGTTGATCACCGCTTATGATCATCCGAGTGTGGTCAAAGGACTGGATATGGGGGCGGATGATTTTATTCGTAAACCAGTAGAAGTGGATGAATTGCTGGCCAGAGTGCGATCGCTTTTGCGCCTCAAACATAGTGTAGATGAACGGGACGAAATTGCTCGCCAACGAGAAGATTTTGTCTCTCGGCTTACCCATGACTTGCGCACCCCCTTAGTAGCAGCAGATCGCATCCTAAACCTGATGCAGCAGGGAGCTTTGGGAGAAATTCCCCCTCCAGTCCTGGAAGCCATAGTCACCATGACTCGCAGTAACCACAATTTGCTGACTATGGTGAATACGTTACTAGAAGTCTATCGCTATGAAGCTGGTCGGAAGTATTTGTCTTTCTCTGCCATCCCTGTGCAACAGGTTATTGAGGAAGTCATCCAAGAACTGTCTGCCCTAGCTCGTGATAAAAAACTGTCTTTGGACTATCAGACCGCGAAGCAGCTTAACTCGATAGTGATGGGCGATCGCTTAGAATTGCACCGATTGTTCACCAATTTGCTGGGAAATGGGATTAAATTCACTGACAATGGTTCTGTGACCGTTCGTCTGAGGAATAGTTCCAAGACTAGTGAAGGGAATCAGTCGTGGGTGGTGATTGAGGTGGAAGATACTGGTTTTGGTATATCCCCAGAAGACCAAAAACAGTTATTTGAACGGTTTCGCCAGGGTAGCCACAAACGCTCAGGTAGTGGTTTAGGACTATATCTGTCCAAACGAATTCTCGAAGCTCATCAAGGAACGATCAACGTTAAGTCTGAGTTGGGTAAGGGGACTTTGTTTACCGTAAAATTGCCTAATCATATTGACGGTTAACTAGACTGGCCAGAAGTCTATTCTGATTTTGAGCTATTTTTGAGAAAAGTCGGCACTGATCAGGCAAAAGGTTATGTCTAACGAGATGGGATTGGGCGATCGCTATTTTGAGTTAATCGATGACATTGTCAAAACTACCCTGAAGGGGAAGATCCGTTCTAAATCCCAGGTCTATCAGATGTTGGTCAAGGGGGTTACGGTTGGCACCGGGGAAATTTTTGAACGTTGCCTTGATCAGCGCTTCGATATGACTCAGGCAGAAGTAGACAATCCTAAAAGTGAATTGAAGCAAGCGAAGGCAATTCGGAAACTCAGGGCGCTTAATACGATTCGTGGTGAATGGGAACAGTGGCAGGAAGAAAACCGAGTTTCTGAAACTATCACTAGCGCTATTCAATCCATTACTACTGCTGAACCGGCTGAGCGCTTTACGGCTTTATTGCGAGTGATTGACCCCAATCAACAGCCACCCCTGACGTTACAACAACTGGCGAGCCTGGCTAAACCCCTAAAGCAACAGGCACAACAAGCTTCTGAATCTGATACTGCTACAGACCTTGGACAACTGGCCGCTGGGATTACGGCAGGTTTGGCATCTTGGCAACGCTTGGAAGATTATCTGGTCAGTTGGATTTATGACCAAAGTCGAGGCTCACTGGGATTTGAGGGGACTCCGGAACAGCGTGGCCCTTGGGGGCTGTGGGCGAAAAAGGTGGATAGCCCGTTACCCCAGTCTTTATTTGAAAGTCTAGCGCTAAATCAATCGTTCCATGAATGGGCAGATACTCAACCCAGTTTGGAACTAGAAGCTTGGGTGGAATTAGCTGTGATTCTCCAGTGCTTGCAGCGAGGACTGGTGAATTGGTTCGATAAAATGGTATATGACTCCAAGATGGGAGCAAAGTTATCGATTTCTACCTTTATCGTATTTGCTGTGATTTGGTCTAGGTTAGCTAATGTTTTGAACCAGACAGCAATTAGTAGCTACGGAAATGCCATAGCAAATGGCTGTTTTCAGGTTTGTCTGCAAATTCTGCGCACTTTTGCCCAACGGGACTACTTCCCTCTCTACGGTGGTGTGTTTGCTAACTTTAGCGGCAACTATCTCCAAGATGCCCTGAATTACCTAGATGAACCCCTGCGGCAAGTAGACCGAACTGAGGAGAAAGCCAGGATTCTAACCTTGTTGGGTTATTCCCTTTGGTCCCAAGGAGCCTATGACCAAGCCAATAGCTTCCATCAGGAAGCTTTAGAGATTGCCCGTGAGGCTGGGGATAAACTGTGTGAAATTGCTAATTTCAATCACCTCAGTCGGATTTGTGTCGAGGAAGAGAATTATGCTGATGCCATTAACTATAGTCAACGAGCATTAATACTGGCTCGTCAAGCTGGAGACCGGTTAGGAGAAGCGAATGCTCTCGTGAATTTCGGCTACAGTGAAGTGTTTCAAGCTCAGGATAGCCAACAAGCAGAACTAGAAGTGTATGAGAGTGCTATTAACTATTTAGAACAAGGTCGATTATTGTTAGAACGATTGGGGGATTCTCCAGCAGGGAGTTATGGGGTTGGGCAAAGTAAAGCCTTGTGTTTCAGTAGTTTGGGAATTGCCCATGTGGTGGTTGAGCAGTATCAAAAAGCGATCGCATTTTTAGAACAAGGCTGGCAAGCCGCCCAATTTTCTGGGGATTTGTACTTACAAGGGGTGAATTTGGCCTACCTAGCCCAAGCTTGCTACAGCCAGCAAGATTGGCAGAAAGTGATTTATACCGCTAGTTTAGGAGCCTATCTATTAGAGCAAATTGGGTCTGAGGATTGGCGCAAACCAGCTGGGTTGTTAAGTATTTTGCAAGGACAAATGGGGCAAGAAGGCTTCCAAACCCTTTTAGCACAGCAACGGTCAAAAATTATTCCTGTCATTGGCGTAGATGGCTATGACTATATTCCGGAATTGCTAGCAAAATATTTGGATTCTATTTAAGTAGAGGATTAGCTTCTAGCTTGTAGGGTGGGCAAAAACCGTTGCGTTTAAATTACTATTCTAGATCAGATGACTTTGCCCACCTGACTGTAGCTAGCTTGTAGGGTTGGCAAAAACCGTTGCGTTTAAATTACTATTCTAGATCAGATGACTTTGCCCACCTGACTTAAATTTGTATTTTTATGACTAGATTCCGGAATGGCTAGCCAAATACTTGGATTTTTAAGTAGGTGCAAAAAATTAATCTAACATCATGAAACCGACCCTAACTAAGATCCTTCCCAGGTTTGGGAAACAGACAACCCTAGCTTTGACAGTTGTTTCCTTAACTGCTGGCATCGTCTCTAATGTCCAGGCTCAGTCATTGCCATCTGACTTCAAATTTCCCCAACAGTCACGTGGCTTCTTTGTTGATAGTACAAATAGCAGTCAACGGTTCTTTGAGCAAGGAAGGTTTCTTGGTGAAACAGAAATTAAAAATCTCTTCAACAACAACCTTTCATCAGCAAATCCTATCCTTGAAATTAGTGATGATGTAGTCAATCGAGAAGACCTATTGAAACTGGAAAATCAATTGCTCAATGATGGTGAGAGATTGAAATAATATAGGTAAGCAATCAGTAAGTGCGTAGGGTGTGTTAGGGATGGGCTCACCCTGATTTTTCACTTCGTAGCCAGGCTTGGAATAGCCCGTCCCGTAACGCACCGCCAGTGTATGGAAATTGTATCCTCGATTGCTTCTTTGGGTAATCCTCGACGACTATCAGCTAAACGATCTTCAAAAATCAATTTAATTGCATTTTTCAAGCTTTCTTTAGCTTCTGCAACCGTTTCTCCTTGACCATTCGCACCAGGAATTTCAGGACAAATCGCCCAATATCCCCCTTCTGTTGCTGCCTCAATGATGGCGGTAAACTCTGCTTTCATAAAAATTTTATTAGATGTTTTATAGCCATTATATCTCCCATAAGCTACAAAGGGATCCCCCTAAATCCCCCTTAATAAGGGGGACTTTGAGTGCGATCGATCTTGTAGGGTGCTTCGCGCTGAAATGTAACGCACCATCTATAGCTAGAAAGCGATTAGCCCGAAGGGCGTTGGCTAGCGAACGCACTCCCCCCACTTCCCACAATCTCCACACTTTCCTGTTTTCTAAAACTGCGTAGACTATTTAATTTTTTTATATCAAGTCAAAATAATTATCCTGTCTTGATGCAGTCGCTCATGGGGGAAACCACGGCAGTCGCTCATGGTTAGAAGTTACCGTAAGACAGTTGAGCCTTAATCAATAAGTTTTACCCCTTTTCTGCATAGCCGACCAACCATAAAGGCTCAACTGTCTAAGGTTTCGTCTCCGGGGGAACCCCCAAGACCGCGCTGCCTCCCCAAGACCGCGCTGCATCGCTTAATCAAAATCTCCCTATCTCCCCATCTCCCTATCTCCCCACCCTCTCCTTAATTATGGGTATTCAAGCAGACTTGATCTTACTGGCTATATCGATAATTCGTAAAAAATTCATAGAGTGATAAAACAGAGGTAGCTTCAGAGATGAACCTTGCTGAACTTCTGACCAATCCCAACGTCCTTCAAAGACTACTCCAGTTACTACTAGGACTACTTATCTGTATTCTCGGACTTTTGAACAATCGCTTTGAGCAGCCAAAAACTCTCTTGGGCAAAATTGTAGTAATTGCTGTATGCGTAATAGTTTATGTATTCTTAGCTCATCAAGCAGAAAATTTAGTTTCTCAAAAATCAGCAGAACAGGATACCCAGTGGTTCCAACAAGTGTACTGGATTTTAGGTATTGGTTACCTCTTCGCCTTACCTACAATTGGGTATTTGCTGACAACTAGGCCAGGAAAGCAAACTAAAATCTCTAGACAGATTCCAAAGGCAAAGTTACAGCGATGGCGCAGGGATTTGCTGGGAGCAATGGCAGCTGAAGTTAACATGAGCCTTGATGACTCCCTGCACAATGACCACTTGATTAAGTTGGTAATGGCAGACAAGAGAGAGCAAGTGGGTCGTCCAGAAAAAATTACTGTGAATCCTAGAAAATCTCCTCCATGGTGGAAACAGTTGCTCACGTTTCGTCGAGTAACTACAGACTCTGAACCAGGTCAAAAGGTTATTGAGGTATTTAACCAAGAAGATATTGCTGGGAAACTGTTGATTCTTGGTGCGCCCGGTTCTGGAAAAACCACGATGCTGTTGGATTTGGCCAAGGATTTAATTACACGTGCCCAGCAGCAGGAAAACCAACCTATTCCAATTATTGCTGAACTTTCTGATTGGAAAGATGACAAGCAGCCCATTGCTGAATGGTTAGCGGCTAATTTAAAGTTTCGTTATAATCTCCGCAAAGAGATTACTGAAGAGTGGATTAAAACTGGTCAGTTGTTACCTCTTCTCGATGGTTTGGATGAGTTGGGCTTAGAGCGGCAGAAGTTATGTGTTCAGCAATTAAATCAGTTTCTCAAAGACGTTCCTCAAATTGTGGTCTGCTGTCGTGAAGAAGAATACCTTGCTGGTGAGCAAATTCTGGAGATGCGGGGAGCAGTCTGTCTGCAACCTTTGACGGATCAGCAGATAGAAAATTATTTAAAACGGTTAAACTGTCGCCACCTCTGGCCAGGAATTCAGCAAGATTCAGATGGGTTGCTAGAGTTAGCCAGAATGCCCTTACTATTACATTTAATTCCCCTGGCTTATCCCGATGGCTTGAAGCCAGTAGAGAGAGAGTTTAAGGATCCTAAAGCAAAGGAAGACTATCAGAACCAATGCCGTCAAAGGTTATTTGAGGATTACATTGACCGTAAACTAAAGGAATCCCATAACCGTCGAGGTTATTCAGAAGAGGAAACAAGGCGCTGGTTAGGCTGGCTTGCTAAACGATTGAAGGAGGGACAACAAACGGAGTTTTGGATTGAAAAAATGCAGCCGGATATGTTGAATAAATCCCGAAAAAAGGGTTTGTATCAGCTGAGTCTGGGGCTGATTTATGGGCTGATTTTTTCAATGATTTTTGATCTGAGTGTTGGGCTGGTTTATGGGGTGCTTTATGGGCGATTTTTTAAAAAAATAGATCTTTCTAAAACTATTACACTTTCATGGAAAGACAGAAAAAAAATAATTGAAGAGCTGATATATGGGCTGATTTATGGGCTGAGTGTTGGTCTGATCTATGGGCTGCTTTATGGGCTGAGTGTTGGGCTAATTAGAGGGCTGATTATAGGGCTGCTTTATGGGCTGATTAGAGGGCTGAGTGGAGAAGAAGTAAAAACCATAAATAAACCCAATCAGGTGATTAAAGAATCCGCTAAAAATACCGTTATCCTTAGTTTAATTAGTTTCCCTGGAACTTTCTTGTTGTTTGTATTACCTGATCTAGTATTAGGAGAGAATGTTAAACTACTCAGCATGTTAATTCGTGCTTCTGGCATGGCAATGTTAATTGGCTTTTCATATGCTGGCAGACCTGTCATTCAGCACTTCGTCCTCCGCCTCATTCTCTGGCGCAGTGGTTCAATCCCCTGGAATTACGCCGATTTCCTGAGCTATGCCACAGAACGCTGCCTGATCAAGCAAGTGGGTGGACGCTATCGATTTATCCACGATTTGTTGCGGGAGCACTTTGCGACAACAGGACTTACGCATTTGCCCCCTAAATCCCCCAATTCTGGGGGACTTTGACATCATTTCCCCCCAAAATTGGGGGGCAGGGGGGCGCAACTAAACTCAGTAAGTCCTATTCTTCTTGATCAATCGGCAGACTTTTATGGAATCCCCCCAAGTGCGATCGCACTCCCCCCACTTACCACAATCTCCACACTTTCCTGTTTTATCAAACTGCCTAGACTATTTTATTTTTTATCTCAAGTCAGGATAATTATCCTGTCTTGATGCAGTCGCTCATGGGGGAAACCCCCAAGACCGCGCTGCATCGCTTAATAAAAATATCCCCATCTCCCTATCTCCGCAGCCTCTCCTTAATTATAGATATTCAAGCAGACTTGATATAGCGTTTCTAGGATGTATGAGGTACGCTTCTCAACCTCAAAATCCCCCTTATCAAGGGGGACTTTGAGGTA
>NZ_JAAHIG010000366.1:0-8538 GCF_010692305.1 Moorena sp. SIO4G3
TTATCCCTAGTCCGTTTTAACAGACTTGAGTTATTAGCTAGTTATTAGCTAGTCATTAATGGTAGGGTGGACAGTGCCTAGCAACGCGCTTTGCAAGCTTCATTATCTGTCTGGTGCACTGCCCACCCTACATGAGCTAGGGGTTTTACCCCCTAGGGGGATAGTAGGGACACCATAGTTTGTAGGAGTTTTGTGAGTCAATCAGCCCTGAATAACACTTGAACAAGAATAGAGGTTATTACCTCTATTACAATTACTACCAGTACGACATCCTATCAGGGTAGGGTGAAAAATTTGTGAACAGAGAAAAAAGTAATAAGGATAACAAAGAAAAGAAAACGACCGCACTATCAAAGGGATTTATGAGCTAGGCAGATAGCCAGTTCAATGGTGTAGGCACCCATGCCACCCAATATAACAGTTCTCAATTGGGTTCGGGAATCGGGAATCCGGAATCGGGAATCGGGAATCCGGAATCGGGAATCGGGAAAAACTTCTGTATAGCTAGCTTTGGGTAGAGATAGGGATTGTGACGAATCACAGTCCTAAAGCTGACAGTTCCAGGATTAAGAGTACCCACAAGGGTACTGTTAAAACCTGAAAAAGCTACGAAACTAGAGGAAGTTGATTAAAGCTTGTTAATTGGAGAGTTCTAAACGACAGCTATGTCAGGATTGAGCCTAAGTCTAACGGGCTAGTTTAAAAGCAACCCTTGCCAGCTATTAACTGTTGATAGCTGAAGACTTACGAATGCTTACGCCCATACCTTCAATTACTAATTTAATCACTAATTTAATACCTAAGTAGTCTGAGGAAAGTAGAAATGAAAGAGTTTAATACATTAAGCATAATGCTAATTATTTATCTGGTTATTTTTGTTAGTATTAGCCCTAGAGAAGCCAACAATTTTATTCAATTTATCAATGAAGCCTGGTAATTGTTAATTGGCAGAAATGTTGCCTAGGGAACAGGGGCAAGAGTGTGGCGATAGCGGGAAGATGGGGACTTAAGAGTGTTCGTGGGTAAGTCCTGTGGGAGCTCCACCCTTAAAAATTTGCTGCATAATTCTTGGTGGTTAGCCAGATAAGTGTATAGATACTTAAAAATCGGCTATTAGCCCTCAGCATTTAGCAGGTAGTGCCTTAGCTCAATGCTTACGATTTTTGAAACAGATCTGCCCCTTAATAAGGGGTTATTCTTATTTCATAAAAAAACCCCCATAATTTTGCACTTCATAAAATCCCCAACCGCTATATGTTCTCCCGAAATCTCGCCTTTATCATCGGCATCAATAACTACACAAACGGTATTTCCCCCCTGAATACCGCCGTAAACGATGCCAAAAAACTAGTTGAAATTCTCCGCACCAAGCATGATTACCAAGTCTGGGTATGCCTAGACGAAGTAGCCACCCTCTCTAACTTCCACAAATTTTTATTTCATACTTTACCAGAACAAGTCACTGAAAACGACCGCTTATTATTTTACTTTGCTGGTCATGGAGTAGCTCTCAATGGGGATGATGGCCCGGCTGGTTACTTAATTCCTCAAGATGCCAAACTGAGGGATACTAATAGTTATCTGCCCATGACCAAGTTACACGATGCTTTAATTAAATTACCTTGTCGTCATTTCTTGGGTATCCTAGACTGCTGTTTTGCTGGTGCTTTTAAATGGTCAAGCACCAGGGATTTATTAACCTCGCCAGAAGTAATTCACCAAGAACGATACGACCGTTTTATTACTGACCCAGCCTGGCAAATCATTACCTCCTCAGCTTCTGACCAAAAAGCCCTCGATAACTTTTATTTAGATAGCGTACGCGGTCAAGTCGGCAATCATTCCCCTTTTGCGGCGGCATTATTAGAAGCCCTCGAAGGGGCAGCAGATAGAATTCCTCCTGCTACCAATGGTAAACCGGCGGTCGATGGGGTAATTACAGCCACAAAATTATATTTATATTTACGGGATCGAGTCGAAATACCCACAGAAAAATACCGTGTACGACAAACCCCTGGTATTTGGTGTTTAAATAAGCACGATAAGGGAGAATATATCTTTCTTTCTCCCGGACATGAACTTAATTTACCACCAGCACCACCTTTGGATGAGTCACAAAATCCCTATCGCGGTTTAAACTCCTTTGAGGAGAAACACAGTTCACTGTTTTTCGGTAGAACATTACTAGTAGAAAAGTTAGACTATTTTGTCAAAGCTCATCCCCTAACAGTCGTGTTGGGTGCTTCCGGTTCGGGGAAATCTAGCTTGGTCAAGGCCGGATTAATTCCCAAACTACGGCAAGACAATACCGAGAAATGGTGTATTTTGCCACCCATCCGTCCTGGTGAGACTCCCTTGCAACCGTTAAATAATGTGCTATGTAATGCTAAGTTACCAAGGGTAGAGCGACAAAACCCAGAGCAGAACCTGGCAATGAGCATTGATGTTTGGGCGAAAAATCACCCCAACTCTAAGTTATTACTGTTTATTGACCAAAGCGAAGAAATTATTACACTCTGTCAAAACTTAGATGAGCGTCAGGAATTTTTCCAACAGATACTCACAGCCATAAATGCCCATGGGGATAAATTACGGGTAGTACTATCTCTACGGTCTGACTTTGAACCCCAAGTCAGGGATGCTGGCTTAAAGTTTGTCGGCGAAGAACTTAACTGGGGACGATTTATTGTACCAGCGATGACGCGAGCCGAACTGCGCGAAGCCATTGAGAAACCCGCAGAAATACGGGTAATGTATTTTCAACCCCACGAACTAGTAGAAGAATTGATTAATGAAGTGGCGGATATGCCCGGAGCCTTACCCCTGCTATCTTTTGCCTTGAGCGAACTTTATCTCAAGTATTTAAAACGACAACGGGGGGCACAATATAGAGGAATCACTATTGACCGGGCCTTGACTCAAGCCGATTATATGGAATTGGGGGGAGTAATGCGATCGCTAACTCAAAGAGCAGATCTTGAATATGAGGCGCTAGTTAATGAAAACCCCGCTTATGACCAAGTTATCCGTCATGTGATGCTGCGGATGGTCGCCCTGACTGGGGGTGAGTTAGCCCGTAGGCGCGTACCGTTATCAGAATTGGAATATCCAAAAAAGAAAAAAGATTTAGTTAAAGAAGTAATTGAGCGTTTTACCAACGCACGGTTATTGGTGAAAGGAGAAGATACTGATGGTAATCTTTATGTAGAACCAGCCCATGATGCTTTAGTACGAGCTTGGCAAAGGTTGCTGGAGTGGAAGCATTTAGATGAGGAAAATTTACTTCTACAACGGCGGTTGACTCCTGCGGCGGTGGAGTGGAACAGCCAGCAACAGGCAAAGTTTCTTTGGCATGCTAACCCTCGTCTTGATTTGTTGAAAAAGGTACTCAATTCTGAGAATAACTGGCTGAACCAAGTAGAAGCTGAGTTTGTAGAGCGTAGCGTCAAGCGAAAAAACTTTAATACTCGTCGGAATTGGGGTGTTGCGATCGCCGTCATGCTGGGATTGAGCGGGTTGACTATTGCCACTCTTATTGGACAGCGAGGCTCTCAGATAGAACAAATTCGTGCCTCTCGAGAAGCCTCAGAAGCAAAACTGCTCTTAAATCAAGAGTTAGATGCCTTGGTAAGTAGTTTACAAGCTGCCACAACACTTAAGCACTCATCTTTATTGGGATTTTTTCAGCCTGAGATGAAACTGCAACATCAAGTTAGATTAACATTACAGAAAGCTTTCTATCAAGTCAAAGAACGAAATCGAATCACAATTCCTAATGATGGACATGAAGTAGTTTTCAGTCCCAATGGTCAGCTCTTAGCTACACTAAAATTCGATGGTAACGTTAGCTTATGGGAGCGAAGTGGTAAACCGTTAACTGGATTTAAAGCATTCAATGTGGGAAGTGAAGTTAGGATCATTAGCTTTAGTTCTGATAGTCAACAGCTTATCACTGTTAGCACTGATAGTACTGATAGGACTGATCAAGTGCTTAAATACTGGAATTTTAACGGACAACAAGTAGGAAAGGATTTAAAGCAACCTGGAATCATAGAAGAGTTGATAATTGATTCTAGTGGGAATCTACTAGTATTCAGCGAGGATGAAGGTTTTCTTAGACTGAGAAATATAGAGAATCGAAAGCAGAGAAATCAATTTTATAGCAAAAATAACATAGGTGGTGATAGGTTTAGTCCTGATGGCAAGTTAGTATCAATCGCACCTCCAGGCGAAAATATAAACATTTTTAACGTTGTTACCAAACAAAAAATAGCTAGTTTAAAAAGTAGTACTTTTGACAGTAATATTCCTAGAAGTATCAGTTTTAGTCCCGATAGCAAACTTATTGCAACTGGTGGTTTTCGAGATGATACTATTTTAGTATGGGATGTAAACGGTAATCAGTTAGCTAAATTCAAAGCTAACCAAGGTGGAATTAAAGATATCAGCTTTAGTCCTGATGGAAAACAGTTAGCTACCCTTGGCAGGGATAAGACTCTCCGAATATGGCAAGACCTAGAAGGTAAACAATTAACAAAATTTAGCATAGAACAAAGTTTTAGTAATATCAGCGTTAGTTCAGACACTCAGCTAATAGCAGCTAGCGATAGTCAAGGAATTGTTAATTTTTGGAACTTGGAAAAACGACAATCTTTAGAGTTTGTAAGGGAAAAGTTTCCCAGTATATCAGAACTGAAATTTAGTCCCGATGGCAAATTACTAGCTATTAGTGAAACAGATGGCGCTATTCATTTGCTTGATGTTAGGAATAACCACCAGCTAATTTCATTTACAGTTGAAGAAGCTAATATAAAATTTGGCAGTTTCGTTCAAAAAACGTACGGTTCTCTTTCACAGGGAATCAGCTTTAGCGAAGATGGTAAATGGTTAGCCATCGGTGGTGATAATAATATTATTGTTCGGAGTATTGATGGACAAAAACAAGCTAAATTTCTTGAAGATACGTCACGGAGAGAGACAGGAGTTCCAGATTGGGTGCACGCTACAGCTTTTAACCCCAGTGGTGATTTACTTGCTACTGGTGGAATAGGTGGACGTGTCCGCCTATGGAATTGGAAAGAACAAAAACCCAAACAAATTTTGCCAAAACTAAGTATTCAGGCTAATACACTTCAGACTCTAAGTATTGTGTTCAATCCTCAAGGAAATCTAATTGCGACTGCTGGTTTAGATGGCTCAACTAATGGAGTTCGTTTGTGGAATCTCTCAGGTAAAAAATTAGCAGAGTTTAAAGGTCATATAGGAACGGTCAGTCAGGTTATTTTCAGCCCAGATGGAAATCTACTTGCAACTGCTGCCTCAGATGGTACTGTTCGCATATGGGATTTATCTGGTCAGCAGCTAGCACAATTTGAGGCAGGCGAAGAACAAGAAGTAGTTGCAGAAAGCATCACATTTAGTCGAGATGGCAAACAATTGTTATTTGCTTATCAAAACATTGATAACAGTAATAATTACCCTTTATTTTCGCAGGTTAAATCGTGGCAAATGGAAGACCTGGATGAATTATTGGTGCGAGGCTGCGATTGGGTACACGATTATCTGAAGAATAACCCCAATGTTGACGAGAGCGATCGCCATCTCTGCGACAATGTTAACAAGTAGTTACCTTGATGTAAAAGTTTTGGTAGCCACGATTGTGTTTTTTGCAATTGGCTGATCTTTATAATTGTCGAAGAATTTGCGAACGCGCCCCGCGTGACCTGCATGTCACGCGGGGCGCGTTCGCACTCTCGTTAATCTTGATTGAGAAGTAGTGCGATCGCCTCTGCCGGATCTACCACCGTTACTCCCTCTAATATCTGACCGTAAAACGAACCAAAATGCTTCTTATCACCCGTTACCAAAAAGTCTGCCCTATTCTCTACTGCTGTCGCTAAAATAGGAGCATCTTTCAAAGGTAGCCCCATCTCCATGGCCCAATTAACTCGTGAAACCGGTGCTTCTCCAACAATAATTAGTTTGGGGATTAAATCCCGTTCCAATCCTGTCAAAGCTTCGGGATACTTAGCTGTAATGTTACGCCGTGTTTCTTCCAAGGCGTGAGGCGATGTTAGCAAAGCACAATACCCAGCAGAAGCTAACTCAAACAAAACGTTACAGCGACCATCAGGACTAATAGCGGCTGCAAAGATTACATTGGCATCCAGAAACACGTGCATGTATCTTTCCTACTCAGCATCTTTAAGTTTGCCCATTAGCTGTTCGGCTTCTTCGTTAGTTAAGCGATCTCCTGATAAAAACTCCTCAATCCGTTCCTCTGTATACATCTCAATCGGATACACTCCCGCAGGACGCAGTATAATTCCACCATCAGCAGTAGTTTCTACCAGTAGCATAGTTTCACCCTCCAACCCTAGACGCTTGAGAATTGCTTTGGGAATAGAGAGTTGACCTTTTTTTCCTAGCTTGATGACTTCCATAATTTAAAATAACCATAATCCGGCAAACCGGACTTTAAGTCAATAGTAATCGATCAGGATTAAAGCGTGCTCGTTTGGCTACATCACCAGAGAAAAGGACATACGAGGAGAACAATGACTATTAATAATCAACAGGATCAGGATCTGCTAGATGAATACGATTTCAGCAAAGGCATACGCGGTAAATATGCTCAGAGATATAGGGAAGGTAGCAACATTGTTAAGTTGGATGACGATGTTGCTGAAATGTTTCCAGATGAAAAATCAGTTAATGATGCACTGCGGGCTTTAGCTAATATTATTCGTTCCCATCAAAACTTAGCTTAACAGGATGAAAAAGGAGCGTACGCTAACTCAGTTAATCTTAGTTGAGAAGTAGTGCAGTCAGCGCAGTTATGCCCGTAGGGCTGATCGCGTAGCGTGGCCGTAGGCCAATCGCACCCAAAGCTAAACCTACGAGTCGGATTTGCTATCAGCAACAGATAGTGAACGCATCCATTCATCCAAATCGTCAGGTTTCGTAAAGTCCAACAACGCTTCCCCCAAAGCTTCAAGCTGAGGGAGGGATAAGGCTTGAACCTGCGCTCGCATTTCTGGGGACACTTCGCCGATGCGACGTGCGAGAAGGCGGAGTATAAGAGATTGTTCCCCTTCGTGACGGCCTTCATCCTTAATGTCTTGATAAATTACAGACTGCTCCATGGAGAAACTTGCAGGTATTATCAAACATTAAACGATTATATCAAACGGCCCGTCTCAGCGATTCTGCTGGATCCCGACTCCCGACTCCCTACTCCCGACTCCCTACTCCCGACTCCCTACTCCCTAAAACCCGGATTATTCAAGTGCTTCATAAAAAACTCTTCCAATGAAGGACGATTTAAAGTCATATTCATCAATTGGGCATCCATCAGTCGGAGAGAAGCTATAAACTCTTGGGGTTCCCCTCGCAATTGACCGTACCAGCAGTCATCCTCAAATTCCAATTCCATCAGCCACCGTTTGATAATGTCTATATTTCCACCTTTGCCTTTAACTCGGTAGGTGTTATCGGTACCCAAAAGTTCATCTAACGCTCCCATACAAATTAATTCCCCATTAGCGAGAATTGCGATGCGATCGCATATTTTCTCCACATCTGACAAGACATGGCTGTTGAAGAAAATAGTCTTGCCTTGAGCTTTCAGAGACATAATAATTTCCCGGATTTGGTAGCGTCCCATCGGGTCAAGACCGGACATGGGTTCATCGAGAAATACTACTTCTGGGTTATTAATCAGTGCCTGGGCCATACCGATGCGCTGGAGCATCCCTTTAGAATACTGACGTAGTTGTTTCTTTCGTGCTGCTGATTGGGACAATCCTACTAGTTCTAACAGCCGAGGAATACGTTTACGTTTTACCTCATGGGGAATTTGAAATAGTCCAGCGGTAAAGTGCAAAAATTCCCAGCCAGTGAGATAGTCATAGAAGTAGGGGTTTTCTGGTAAGTAACCAATGCGCTGCTTGACCTTAACATTACCAAGGGGATGTCCGAGTAACCATCCTTGTCCGCCAGTAGGACGGACAATTCCTAGTAAGGTTTTTAACAGGGTAGTTTTCCCGGCTCCATTTGGACCGAGTAATCCAAAGGTTTCTCCCTGATAGACGCTGAGGGAGCAATTTTTCAGGGATTCAATTTTTTGATTGAGCCAGAAGCCGGTGCGGTAGACTTTGCGCAGTTGGGAGGTCTGAACCACTGGGATTGGTTCAGAGGTAGTTAGTTGGGGGGGTAAAGTGAGAGTAGATTGCTCCATCCTGTTGCTGGGAGATGAGGATATAATCTATACTTATTTATTCCCTATTTTGGTGACTTTTGTATCTATTATGAATAAAATCCATGATATCTGATCCGGTAGGGTCTTGCTGAATGTTTACGGTCAGTGTTGCTGGATCAGTCAGCAAAAAAGTCTACTAACTGCAGATCAACCTCAGGATTGTATAAGCGTAAGTAATTCCAGTAATTACCCAAAACTTGCTTGACATAGTTTCTGGTTTCACCAAAGGGTATGGTTTCCACAAACTCATCTAAATCAATGGGTTCATTTCCCTTGAG
>NZ_JAAHIG010000367.1:0-8531 GCF_010692305.1 Moorena sp. SIO4G3
GCTTAACGAAACGCGTGGGTTAGCCCTACTAGTGGGTATCAACAAGTATCCTCGTAGCACACTCTTGGATGGCTGTGTTACTGATGTAGAACTACAACAAGAACTATTGATTCATCGGTTTGGCTTCAACCCGAAGGATATACTTATACTTAACGATGACCAAGCGACCCGAGAAAATATTGAAACGGCTTTTATTGAACATCTGACGGAGCAAGCGAAACCAGGTGACGTGGTAGTCTTCCACTTCAGTGGCTTCGGTAGCCAGGTCAAGCTATCTAAAGAGTATCAAACCGATAAGTCTGTTGCACTTCAAAATAGCTTGGTTCCAGTAGATGGGAGCCTGACCAAAAAAAAACCCAAGGTAGCCAACGATTTACTGGAAGAAACGTTAGTTTTGCTATTGCGTACCCTAGCAACTGACCAAGTAACTACAGTACTTGATACTAGCCACACGGTAGCTGATAGCCTCCTCCAAGGAAATATTAAGGTACGCTCTAGTACTAACCCACCAGCCAAAGAGGCTAGTCGGGACGAACTGGCTTTTCAAGAGCAACTGCGGCGGCGGATACAGGATTCTGGGCAAGGGATGGTAAACCCGCAATCGGTTTCAGTTGTGCCTGGAGCTATGAATCCTATGGCCGGTCTGGTGCTCACGGCGGCTGAACCAAATCAAATGGCGATTGAGGCGAAATGGAATGGTTTCAGTGCTGGCTTATTTACCTATGCTCTTACTCAGTATCTGTGGCAGGCAATACCAACAACCACAATTCAGGTGAGCCTGACTCACGCTGGTCTGATGGTTAATCAACTGACAGGTACACAACAACAGCCAAGGCTAGGGGGTCAGAGTAGTCTTGAGCCAATACCTACCTATTATCTGCCCCTTGACCCTAGCATGGGAGCGGATGGTGTGGTCACTGCCCTGGAAGATAATGGTCAAACTGCACAGTTGTGGTTAGCAGGATTACCAGCAACAGTTGTGGATAACTATAGCAACAATTCTGTATTGTCTGTATTGGAAGCCGGTGCTAACTCGGGAGTCTCTCAACTACAAATAACCTCTAAAGATGGTCTGACGGCTAAGGCAAAATTTATTGGTGCTAGTACTGATAATAACAATCAGCTACAAGTTGGGCAGCTGGTGCAAGAAGCGGTCCGGGTGTTACCCCGTAATATTGGTCTAACGGTAGCTCTGGATGGCAACCTACAACGAATTGAGCGAGTAGATGCTACCAGCGCCTTTTCTAGTATCTCTGCTGCATCGGTAGTGCAAGCAGGGGAACAACCTGCTGATTACTTGTTTGGCAAAGCACTCTCTTCCACAAATGCTGGGGGAGGGGGTTATGGAATCTTCTATCTCGACGGTGAACCCATACCCAATGGAGTTGGGGAAGCTGGGGTAGCGGTGAAGTCAGCAGCTATGGCAATGGCTGGTAAACTGAAAACCTTGCTGGCCGCAAAATTGCTCCGTCTAACTGCTAATGAGGGGTCTTCCGGTCTAGGTATTCGGGTATCCCTGGAGATGGTTGCACCAGAGCAAAAGCTAGTGATGGAACTGGAAACATTACGGACGGCTTCCTCCTCACGGGTAGGTTGGGTAGGTCAGGAGCAAGCTAAATCTCAGGGTGAGTTGACGAAAACTGTCCCAGAAACGGGTGTTCCTATTTTGCCGATTGGGAGTCGTCTCAATTATCAGATCGAAAACTACGGTGACCAACCGGTCTATTTCTTGCTATTAGGCTTTAATACCAATGGCAATGGCATCGCACTATATGAACTGCCATTTTTGGAAACATCACAGACTTCAGAAAACTCTTCATCTATAAAAAATGCGGTAATTGCTCCTGGGGAAACTCTAACCCTGCCATCAGCCGTAGCTTCTGTTGGTGGGATTGTCTCAGGTCCTAGTGGACTGGTGGAAATGCAACTGATTTGCAGTCGCTCTCCCTTCACTGAGGCCAGTAAAGCTCTCGACGCTGTGCCATCTCGTCGCGGAATTGGAGCACCAATTGATGATTTGTTTAACCCCTTGGACGTAGCCCAGGCGGTGCTGCAAGACATACACGATGCTAGTGCAAATTCCCTAGATTCTTCCCTCAGTATAGGTGCTGATTCCTACGCCTTGGATGTCAATACTTGGGCAACGCTAAGTTTTCTCTATCGGGTGGTTTGATTTCAGGTTGTTAATTGTCAATTGCTAATTGGCAATTAACAATTGATTCATAATTGTTTAATAGGAAATAGGGAACAGGGGTAATAGTGTGGGTAGAGGGAACATCACTAATAATTTTTAGTTATTTTATTGGTTAAACTATTATTATAACTGTGCTTATTTCAACAACATAAATTTTATTTATTCTGACTGATTAACCCTTTTGGGGTAACCTCGCTTTCCCAAACACTTGCTGGGGAGTAAGTTCCAACCCTTTAAAAAGCGAATCAGTGATCAGGGCTGCTTTGGTATAAGTCCGTGGTGGGGCATCTGGATAAAAAATTGTAATACTTCTCGCCTGAGGATCAACAACCCAAACTCGCAAGACTCCCGCTTCTAAATAATCGGTTGCTTTCTCGGCTAATTGCCCAAAGGTTTGTCCCGGTGAGGTAATTTCAATGGCTAACTCTGGGGGTACTGGACAAGCCTCATCTTCTACCACTTCTGAGGGCAGACCCTGGACAGAAATGTAGGTTAAATCAGGCACAGGTACCCAGTCTTGACCGTGACGTTGCAAGACTATTGCCCATTCTGGATTGACTTCACCCTTTTCCTGACACCACTGATCCAAAAGTGTATATAAAGCACCAGTTACCCTAGCATGAAAACGTTTAGGAGACATTTTCGGTACTGCAACCCCCTCAACTAATTCATAGGTTACATCGGTTGAAGGCATTGCCAGAAATTCTTCCAGGGTCAGTAGAGTTTTAGTTTTGAGTTGTGGCATTTTTCTAGGGACCCCGAGATCATTTATCTGGTGTCAGTGGCTTTAGCTTGATCCGCGCTTATGCCCCACGTCCGCACCTGCATGTCGGCGTGGGATGAATGGCGGACAGGAACTTTGTTTTTTTTATTTTCATCTATTTTTTTTATTTTCATCTATTTTTTTTATCTTCATCTATTTTTTTTATTTTCATCTATAATGGATATAGCAGGGAAGACAAATTAAGAGCTAACCGCCACCTGCATGCCTAAAAAATAGAACCAGTGGTATTGTTCCGGTGCGGAGGGGCATCCCGTGTCGTCAATAAAGCTTGTCGAGTATCCGAACCGTTAGGTGGAGTTGGCAAGAAGCCTACACTGAACTCTAAGAGTCAGTGTAGGAGTATGTCACTATATACTGATTAACAAAAATAGTGCTACACATTGTCATCATCTAGCACACCCCATCACCCGATCAGGTCTGGGTAGTGATAAACATGTAGTGATGGCCTCATCAAACCGACAAACATTGATTATAGTGATGAATAAAATTCCAAATAGCTCCTAAGTGATTTTCTAATTTTTTGGAAAATGACAATGTTTTTCTTACCAAACGACTAAGTCTTTGTCTTAAGGTATTATTTAATCTTTCAATATGATTAGTTTTTCCAGTTGTTTTGGCTACTGGTTTATGGCGTTTTTTAGGTATTACTGTTTGATAAGATTCCCAAAAATCTGTATAACACACAGCACATTGTCGAACTACTGGAGGGAAAGACTTCCATAATTTCTTTGCTGATTCTCGACTACGATCTCCAAGATAAAATCCAACAATTTCTTTAGTTTCTTGTTCGCGTAGCGTGGCCAACGGCCATCGATGGCTAACCAAATCCATTGTTTATTATCTTTTTTTTTTACAAAAGACCACATTTCATCACATTCAATAGTCATCTTTCCTTTCGGTTTTTATGAAACCTTTATTTGTCGGGGGGTTTCCGCATATTTATTATTAACATAATTTTGGAGCCATGTTTTTGAAACTCCAACTGTTCGAGCAATGCCGGCTAAAGATATTTTCTCAAGTAATAGGTGATCGATTCTCTTTTTGATCGACAAGGATATCGTTTTTTTTGTCGGATTTTTTACAAACTGTCTCTTACAGTTTTTACAGAGATATTTTTGCTTTTTATTATGAGTGCTTCCATTTTTTACTGTTTGCTCACAATTGCAGTAAGGGCAATTGGGTCGCGTTCTTAAATCTGAAACTGTATTCGATACTGTATTCATGGTTACGATAGTGTATTTTTCCCTTAAGACGTTTTTTTGACTAATAAAAATTTAGCAGTTTTGTAAGCTTTATTTAATTAGTATTTATTATAGCTAAGATAATTATTTTTAATAAATTTAAATTAAAATTGCTATATTTTTACTTAATAAATGTGTTATTAAAGGGGGATAAAATGTCGTATCACTACTTATTTATCACTACCAGGTCTGGGGCTATCTCTTAGGCTTTGCAATGCTAGGATAAAAGGCAAAAACAAGAAGTCTTAACCTTGTGTCTGTCTTTACTCAATCGAGGGGAAAAAACCTTGGACAGCCTTTAGCTGTACCAACTGAACCGGTCTGGCGCTTTAGGGTTGAACAATACCATCAGATGATTCGCTGGGGTATCCTGGGCGAAGATGACCCAGTGGAACTGCTGGAAGGGTGGCTAATTCCTAAAATGCCGAAAAATCCACCACATCGTGCGTCTACCAAACTGACTCGGAATACACTGGAAGCGATTATTCCAAACGGATGGTACGTAGATGCACAAGAACCAATTACTTTAGAAAATAGTGAGCCAGAACCAGATATCGTGATTGTTAAAGGCGATACTCGCGATTATCTTGACCGCCATCCTGGTGCTTCAGACCTAGCTTTAGTGGTTGAAATTGCCGACTCCACCCTAGAACGAGACCGAACCTTAAAGAAAGGCATCTATGCTCGCGCAGGTATTTCAGTGTATTGGATTGTCAATCTGATCGACAAGCAACTCGAAGTTTATACCCAACCCATTGATCTAGCTACAACGCCAACCTATCAGCAACGTCAAGATTACAAACCGTCCGAACAAGTGTCTGTTCTTGATGCAATAGCGAGTGGGGGAAACCCCCAAGACCGCGCTGCATCGCTTTTGATCGATGGCTCTCCTATTGGTTCCTTGAGTGTGCAAGACCTGTTACCCTGACCGTGACTGCACTGCGTTCGCCTTTGGCGTGGCCTACGGCCAATCGCATATCCGATCGCATCTTAATATCAAAACCCCACAATGTCAGCTATCAGCTTAAGCGCTACGCGCACGCGTGCGCGTTCAGCTATCAGCTATCAGGTTATGCTTCACAGGCTAGAAGCCTGTGCCACGCTACTTAAGGTGCCATTGGCCAACGGCTGACGGCTGACGGCTGAACGCGCACGCGTGAGCTTTTAGCTCACGGCTAATAGCTGAATGCTTACCCGACAATAATCCACCACAAACTAATCCCTAAAACTAGGGTACTCACATGGTGTGGTAATAACAAAGTAAACGGTTGACGCCCTATCTTCTGAGTTAAGAACAGGGATAAAAGTACTCCAGCAATTAACGTAGTTCCCTGCAAGAATGCAATTACTGCTGGATGGGCGACCAACACAGGTAATCCTTCACCACTCAATCCAAACGTAGCAAACATTACCGGTAAAATCCTTCCCCCTTCTCCTAAACCAAGCCGCCAATAATGAGCCAAATTCCCAGCTAACACTAAAGGTAAATATCCATAAGCTAATTTCACAAAAGAACTCGGCTTACGAGTTTCTTTTAACTGATAAAATCCTACCATTATTCCTTGAGCCAATAGTGGCACAATTGCTGGTAAAATCAACACTGTTACCGAAAGCAAACCATGAGTCCAAAACTGACTCAAATCCCACCCTAACCCCAGGTTTTCTTGCAATTCTGGTAAACGGTGCAAAAACACTGCTCCTAACAATAAGAATAACAAGGCTACTTCATAACTGCGAGGCACATGGGTAGTCCACAATTCAATACCTGGAGGACGTAAATTCACTTCTACTGAACGATGGGGACAGGCTTTCAAACAGGTCATGCACAACACACAATCCCGGTTATCTTCTAATTGTGCTGGGTGAGAGTACAAGGGACAGCCATCCGTTTCCATTCCCTCCCCTTTTTCGGGACCACCTTTATAACATTGATAGGTGCTACATTCCGCTGAACATATCCCTTGTTGTGCTCGTAATTCCGTTATCGATAGTTTAGCGAACATGCCATTCATGCCGCCAATGGGACATAAATAGCGGCACCAGAAGCGTCGCTCGAAAATAGCGGAACATATCATCGCACCCGCTGTAATTAATAACAGTAGACAAGCGGAAAGATAAGCGGTATTTTCCAAATCCCACAATTCTTCCCACAATAAAATCAGGAAAAATAAGCCAAACAAAAACCACCCTCCCCAGGTTTGAGCCTGTTCTCGGGGCCAACGTTTTAACTTACGGGGAAATAGCCACAGGGATACTTTCTGAGTAACTTCTCCATAAATCATGAATGGACAAACTGCACACCATAACCTACCCACAAAGGGAAAACTAATTAATACTAAGGGCCACCACCACGCCCAGAATAAATTAAGCGCAAAATTTTCTTGACGATTCTGAGGTCCGATAAATAAAATAACAACAATAATCGCAAAAGCCGTTAAGGTAAAGCCATAATTAATCCGGTCTGGCCACCAAGGGCTGCGGAGAAAGCGACGTAACCCTGGATAAGCATTTAAGAGATTGAGACGAAATTTCTTTTTCTTACTTTGGGAAGGCCAGATAATTTCTTCAGTTAGTTCTGAACATCCTTCTAACTGCACAATGGCTCGTTCAACTAAATTGAATAATTCCTTGAGGTTATTAGGAAAATCATAAGCCTGTAATCGCCGTAATGCTTCGGGAGTGATCCGGTTTTTATTAATACATTTAGCACGAGAGATGATACTAATATAGTAGTTGACTATGTCACCAATGTCGGCTTTTCGTACCCGTAATGGTGGCACTTTAATCAATTGTCCTGCAACTGAATCAATCTCTGGCAGTTTTCTCTCGGCAATCATGATAATCCGAGCCTGACTGGTAGAGACTTTGGCTGCTGCAACATCTGTATGTTCTGAGGTAGCGCGGTCTTGGGGGTCTCCCCCATGAGCGACTACCGGTTGGGAACGGTTGACTGGAGTATAGGTATTGGTTCTAAGTAAATTAGCGATTTCTCGAATAAGTTCTGGGCTAAGTTCTTGAATATTATTTAATAGTAGAGTTCCTTGACCTAAGGCTTCAATTAACCCAGGTTTTCCCCCTGCACGACCAAATAATTCTGCTCCCCTAGCTTGTAATTTAGAGCAATCGACTTTAATCATGGCTTCTCGCCGATAGGGAGAACTAAAATGAATCAAGGCTGCTATGTTATCTTTTTCTAGTCCAGGTTCTCCGAAGATTATCACCGATTCGCGGTTTTCCGCTGCTTGTTTAACTTGCGATCGCAGTCGCACCCCATAGCGACTTTTCCCAATAATCCCCCGTTTGGCTTTACTAACCAGATACGGTCGTAAGATAGTTTGACGCTCTTGTTCATAGGCTAGCTGAGCGGATAACTCTTCTACTTCTTCCGCCAGTTGTTGGGAGAAAGCCTGGGTAATTTCTGGATAGTGTTCCACGAGTGCCCGAAATTCGGAAGCACTGACAAACCAAAACTGACACTGGTTGAGGGTAATTAAGGTTTGCTCAACAGGTGTGTTCAATAATAAAGCTTGTAGATTAATCACTGCCCCAGGGAGTAAACCCACAGCTTGCCAATCCTCAGGATTGCTTTCGATCCGACCTGAGCGGAGAATATATAATCCTGCGGGAGGGGTGTTGGCTAGCACTAACCTTTGGTTTGCGGGCAAAATCCGCTCTTCCAGCTTAGGTGCTAGATACTGTAACACCTCCTGAGTCAAAATACTCAGAGCAGTTCGTTGTTTTAGCCACGTCACTAAGTCTGGAAGGTTCATGATTGGCTCTAGGATAGACAGTTATGGGAAGTTCAGTTAATCAAAATATTATTATGCTTAGGGACATTTTGTTAATTGTTAATTGTTAATTGTTAACTGAATAATTGAGAAGCAGCCCTTTAAAGCTCCCAGATCATCTAGCGGTTTCCCACATAAGGTTAGTGAACACTAATTACACTAGCCATTAGAGCTGATTCGTAAAGAAAATCTGAAGAGAGAAAAAAGTTAAGATAAGTAGATGATAAACTAGATGAGGTTGAATTAATTTCGCTCACTCAATGACACGTCTGCCTCAAATTGCCGCACCGACGAGAAAGCCCTATCCGAGTGATTTAAGTGATACAGAATGGGAGGTTTTGAAACCATTACTACCTCAGGGCAAACGCATCTAATCGCTAGAAACTAGCTCGAAAAAGCGTTTGAATGACTCTAAAATTTTAGCTGACCTTAAAATTTTTACGGGAACAGATAAAACTGGTATAATATTTGTATAGCTTATACAAAGGGTAAGTATGGTTTTAGATATATAATATAATATATTG
>NZ_JAAHIG010000368.1:0-8472 GCF_010692305.1 Moorena sp. SIO4G3
TCAAAAGAATAAGAAAAGGTAGTGTTTTTTGTTGGTCTCGCTAACCCCACCTATAATCTTCGATTTAGGTGGGGTTAGCGAGACATTTTGTTCAAAGACCTTTGTATATTTCGCTTTCTTTTTGGTTGTTGTTGGTGTTGGCATTATCACCTTTGCTACCAAATCCGCTATGGGTAGCTAACAGTGCCTAAGCAGGCGACGTAACCCATAGCACATAAGCTGATAGCTGAACGCGCACGCGTGCGCGTAGCGCATTAGCTGATAGCTGAATGCTTACATTACTAAGCATCTTTCTGGAGAATTGCTGGATAGATTTGCTCTCTAGCTCTGGCAAGCTGGTATCGGTCATCAATTTCTCCCCATAGTAGATCCCTAATCACCGTATAGTAAACTGGATAGGATTTTGCTGCTGCTATCAGCCCATCAGTTTCATAATTCAGCTTGAGACTGGTTTTAAATTTTAGGGTGGATTGCCCCAACATCCTTTGAAACAAAGGCTGGGATATTTTAGAAATACCGACCATTTCACCAGCAATTTGACTCCCCAGTTCAGCCTTATTTTTAGACATCGCAACGATTGTCTCACCTGAGGTTTCCACATAGACTTCATCGCCAGCATTGGTTTGGCCAGATAGCAAGACTACATTGTCTTTAGGAAAGTTCAAGACTGCTGTTAAAGCACGCTTTTCGTAAATCAGATCTGATTCCAACAACAGAAAATCACCCTCAATCAGCTCACGGGCACAATAGAGGGAATACATGGTACCTGATTCAGCATAGTGTGGGTTATGAACCGTCAATATCTGATCATTAAAACGTTGCTGCAGACGCTCATAAAAGTCGGATAAATGACCAGTGACAATGATGATGCGCTGCATACCGCAGGCAGTCAGGCGCTCGATCGATTCCTCAATAATGGCTTGCTCTCCCAACTGGAGGAATCCTTTAGGAGCCGATTGCCCTAGTTCCTGCAGTCTAATGCCCATACCAGCAGCTAGAATAACGGCTGTTTCTACTTTCATTAGCGTTTATGGATCAAGACATTGAAACGGTATTTGCTATTGTCGTAGCCTTGCAGGCACTGATCTTCGGTTGTTACCTGAACTGACTCAGTTGCCAAAACTTTCTGGAACCAGTCCTTGCTGTAGTACAAATGATCGAGTCCCCGATACCTCTGCTCATATTCCGCATCTCCTATGGCTGCTTTCCGGGCACTGATTGCTGCTTCCTGCTTAGACAGATCAGGAAGATCAAGAACGCCGATACTTTTCTGGGCGATTTGAACCATGCCCCGGAGGACCTCTGCTGCATACTCATAGGTTGGGAAATAATGGAAGACCCCCCCTGACACCACAACATCGAATTGACGGTCCCTTGGTAGATCAATTGCTTCTCCTACGCTAATCGTGGCTTGGGGCATGGCTGCTAGGGCAATCTTGACCAAGTTAGCTGAATAGTCAATTCCCGTGACGGGGTTTCCTTGTTGGTAAAACGGATAGAGAAAGGCACCCGCACCGCACCCGACTTCCAACAATGAATCCTTGGAAGTGATATTGAGCTGATCCGCGATATGCTTCGCATAAGCCATCCAGCCAGATTCTTGCACACCTGATGACCAGGGAGGATCGTAGCCATTTGCAACCAGCAAAGAAAGTAAAGTTGGCTGCTCTGCCTCATCAGCCTGTCTCCGATTCCAGATTTCGTGCCAATTGTTCTGCAATGTCTAATCTTTAAATAGCTCTAAAACAATATGTATGTTACACCCTAATGTATTACTTTGTCTAGAGTGAGCATCTCTATTCAGCAATTATGATTTGGGAAAAGATAGAAATCATCTTATATGGTGTTTGTAGAGAACACATTAAAATTTTGATATCAGATTTATATAAATTATTCAGATTGGATTATTTGATTGACCAGTTTAAGCGATCGCCAACAGAACTGACTAACGTAATATTTATCCTTCACAGTTTACCATAAGTTGCAAAAACTGGATGACTTAGTATTTTTATATCTTCTTCACTTAATGAAGGATGCCATACATCGATAACTAAGACAACTCTTGATTTTTTCCCTTGATGCAATATTTCATGGTCAAATGAATCGTCAAATGCCATAGCTTTAGATTGCTGCCAAAAGCGCCATTCATTCCCTACTCGTATTTTAGCACTTTCTGGTTCGGGCACTCGCACTCCTAAATGGTATCTCAATCTTAAGTTTGAAGAACCACTATGGGGCAATATATGACTATCATAAACTAACTGGGAAAACAGCACAAAACCAAAGTTAAGACAAAGGGGTAATTTTTCGATTATTGAAAGTGTTTTTGGGCATAAATTTGCTATAGCTTGTTTCTCTCCCCCGGTAGAAAAAATAAATATACCATTCCATTGACCTGACCCCATTAAGCTAACATTATCGGGATGTTCTTTCATATATTCATCTATTTTGTTGTACTCAGATATAATTATTTCTGAATTTTGTTCGAGAGTTGATTTAATTTCATCGTTATCATAAAACCACGGTTTACTGTTGAGGGATTTACAGTACCAAACACTAGGGTTGGGATGGTTGATACCATCTTCTTCCCTGTCGGAATAGTAAATAGTATTGATGTCGTAATTTTTAGCGATCGCATCTCGTTTTCGTTGGAATATGTGTGCGTTAAATATGTGGAAAATTCCACGCCAACTGACTGCATAGTTTAAGGGTAAGTCATACCAAAATAAGTTGTTTAAATTTTCTGATTCTACACCATTTAATAATCTAGCGATAACCCGAGAGTCTTGAATATATTTAATGTATTTTTTCATCGTTAATATTTATGGTTAATTGTATATAATATTATCGTTCCTAATGCTACCTCCTTGAACAGTTAAGCGGATAATGATGTGATCTAATTTCTGAGGCTAACTTTAAGTTGATCAATCCTGCAGGGGGGTAAACTTGTGGAATGGGCATATTGGTGGAACGGGCATCTTGTTGTGGAACGGGCATCTTGTTGTGGAACGGGCATCTTGTTGTGGAACGGGCATCTTGTTGTGGAACGGGCATCTTGTTGTGGAACGGGCATCTTGTTGTGGAACGGGCATCTTGTTGTGGAACGGGCATCTTGTTGTGGAACGGGCATCTTGCCCGTTACAATTCCCGAGCAGGCAGGATGCCCACCCCACTCCTATTAATTGCTTAATTCAGCAAGGCTCTTAAAAGCATATTTATTGTATACCTCAGTGTGGTATTTTTAGTACATAGAACATCATCTATGGCACCGAAAATGCTACAAGCAAAGCTATGATAAAGGAATATGAAAACTATCAGGATACATCAAAAAGCTACGACACCACTCGTATCCCAATCGGGGTTGAGATTTTATTGGGTTGCTTTGCGACTAACCCTCGTCCTTTGCCAGAGCAGGTGATCTTGGATGGTGGGTGTGGTACTGGAAACTATATCCAAGCCTTGAAGAGCAAAGTCAATAGCCTGTGGGGTCTAGAATTCAATGGGGGAATGTTGGCGCAAGCAACAGAAAAGTTCCGCAATGACCCCAATATTCACTTAGATCAAGGCAGTCTTCTCGATCTTCCCTATGAGAATGAGACCTTTGATGGGATAATGTGTAACCAGGTTCTCCATCACTTGGGTTCGGAGGACGCAGCTCAGGAAAATTTTCCTGAACTGAACCAGGTGTTTGAGCAAGCGTATCGAGTGCTGCGTCCCCAAGGTGTGTTTGTGTGTAATACCAGCAGTCATCCACAGATTTATGATGGATTTTGGTGGGCTGATCTGATTCAAGAGGCGGTATCGAGAATCGCTAAACGTATGCCACCAATAGCATGCATTACTGAGAAATTGGATCAAGCTGGCTTTTGCTTTGGGGGCATTATTGTCCCAATTCATGCTGTGATGCAAGGTGACAATTACCTTGACCCAGAAGGCCCGCTCAAGCCAACCTATCGGAATGGTGATTCTACTTGGTCTTTGGTGAGGCAAGGGGAATTAGAACAAGCATTGGAGCGAGTTGGAAATATGAATAAGGATGGAAGCATCGTTCACTATCTTGAGCAACGGGAAAGTTTGCGCCAAAAATTGGGGCAAACAACCTTTGTTTATGCCTACAAGAAACCGAGTTGAGAGCCTCCATCGTTTAATTGGTATAAGGACGTGAATTAACGACCTTTTAGAATCTGCGGTGCTATGAGCTAAGGCGCAAGCTTCGGCAACAGCCCACAGAGACATCAAATGCACACCTGATAGGCGCAATAAAGAACCTTGATCTTATCCGCATAATCATGATTATTCGGAAAATAGGGTTGTGGTGGAGAAAGATAGGCTGGTTTTAACATGCCTTCTGACTCCATCTTGTTTAAGGTAACGTCGAATTGTTTTTGATAGTGCTTATCCTCTCGGTTTGTAAACACCAGATATCCTCCCGGTTTTACTAATCGGCAAAACTTATACAACACATTTGACGTTTCCATATTAGTAAGCACAGCAGTGGAAATGATTCCATCAAATTCATGATCTTGAAATGGCAGTTCTTGCTGTATATCTGCTTTATATAGAGCAGTATAAAGATTTTTATCCCTAGCAATGTCCAAAGAGTTTTGGGAAATGTCAACTCCAATTATGGTTTGATAACCTTGTTCTCGAAGAGCTTGTCCAGCAAGTCCGGTTCCACATCCGAGATCCAAAATTTTGCCATCGCTAGCGACAAATTTTGCCATCAGTTCAGCAGCAACCTGATGACAAGCATACTGCCAATTCAAGACTTTATCCTCATACACTTGAGCTAAAGTATCATATTCTTTCTCAATCTCACGGATACCAGTACTTCCTCCCTTTGACCACTTGGCGAAGAATTGGGCTTGTTGATTATTGTTCATTAAGTCTTCTATTTTTACCACTATAATCACTGATATTTTTTTTAAAAAAATAGCATATTTGCAACTGTTTTTATACAGCATTGAATGAATGTAAAACTATTTATCGTGATTATTTTGATTGAAATAAAATGATGATATATTACCTAGCATACCATAAATATTTAATACCAGAAACCCATATCAATAATTGAGTTATAAGGATGAATAACGCAGTCAGATCAGAAAAAGTATCACTTGCAGGTCTTAATGTATTTAATGTAACTATTGAAATATTCGCAAAACACAAAATGGTCAAGTTTAAAATATTTTGTACAGAATCATTATACCCAATATTCGACCTTATATTACCATGTGCAAACCAATAAAAATAAACAACCATTGACTGGTAAATCGATAAAATTGATACCAATAAAGTGCAACCAAAGGATAACTAATATATACTGATTTTAAATTAGCAATAACATCGTATTCAATCACAATGCTGTTTAAATTTAAGATTTGTCTGGCAAATGTTTCTATAAAATCTCTTGTCAGAGCTAGAAAAACAAACCAGAGGGGGAGGATTTCCATTTAAACACTAATGACATATAAAGCTAGGAATGCTATATAGTCACGGATCGAAATACCTACCGACATCTGTTTTTAAGTCCTTTGTTCTAGCAAACCACCCATCAACAGCATCTAATAAAAATGCGATATAGAATAAAATGCCGATATATGGATATTTTTGAGGGTTAACAATATACCAGGAGACAAAAGCTATAAGGATTAAAATTAATCTGAATAATGTAATGTGATTCGGTTTAATCACGATATCTATAACTCCTTTCTTATTTATAAGATAATCATTTTTTATTCAACGGTTGTGGAATCTTGTCGATTCCATATCCAAAATCTTTCAGGTCTTACTGAAGATAGTTTTTTCATTATTTAAATATCAACTTATTTTTGATTTACAGCTGATTTGTAAACTCGCTGTAATCCTTGTAGGATAAGGCTTGGGCTAAAGTATAAAAATTGAACTATTTAATATCCAAAATAAAATCATAGCCAGGTTTTCAGGTTTATTAATATTTCCTTTACAAATTAGCTCTTACTTCTTTACGTTTTTTTTAAACTTTTGGTTCTTCAGTACCTAGTATGCTAAATTTTCAGTTAAAAAAAACCGAAAGCTTACTCTACAAGCGATGCAGCGCGGTCTTGGGGAGGCAGCGCGGTCTTGGGGAGGCAGCGCGGTCTTGGGGGTTTCCCCCATGAGCGACTGCCGTGGTCTCCCCGGAGACGAAACCTGATTACGTTGAGCCTTTATGGTTGGTAGGCTCTGCAGAAAAGGGTTAAAACTTATTGATTAGCGTGATTTGCGCGGTCTTGGGGGTTTCCCCCACTCGCTATTGCATCAAGACAAGGCTCAACTGTCTTACGGTAACTTGGCCGTAGGCCACGCTTGGCCGTAGGCCACGCCAAAGGCGAACGCGAACAAACCATGAGCGACTGCCGTGGTTTCCCCCATGAGCGACTGCATCAAGACAGGATTATGAGGCTATTTAATTAACAAAAATTTCGCGCATACTGCCTCTTGCCACTGCTCCCTGCTCCCTGCTCCCTTTCCTAAACTGTTAATTTAGCATAACAAGTACGGAAGAGCCAAACTTTTTGATATTTTTATTATCTAAGGCTTTCAACAAACAATATTCATCCACATCTGAATAAAGTAGATGGCAATTATCTTTGTATAATTGTTTATGTTGACTATCATGAGTTGCTTTATCGATACCATAATAGGCAAGTACGCCAATGTGATACCATTCTTCAAGAGAATCTACGATTACCCCATCAAAATCTAAAAAAATAGCTTCCATTTGAATCTTCCCAACAGATATAAGCTAAGCAGTGAAAAATCCCTGAAACCCAGGTAGATCAAGAAAATAAGTAAAGTGAAGTAAAATTACTACTATGTATGGGTTTGAGGCTGCTTTTGGCTAAAAAATGTCTAAGTACCGATAATGTGTCGTTTCAGCACTGCCAGCTTACTATACAAACCATCAATACCTGCATAGCATCCTTGTAAATGACGCTTGTCTGTATTGAAAAAAGCTGTGCGACCATGCAACACTCGCCGATTGTCCACCATATATACTTGTCCTGGTTGTAGCTTGAATTGCACCTGATTCTTGACATCCATTATCATTTCGAAGAAGGTACGATAGGCATCATAGAAAGACCCCATCAATTCTGCATCCATACGCAATGGTTGTAACGATTCATTGTGGAAACAAACTGCTGTCAACTCATCGCGCCAATTGACTTGTATGATTGTCTTTTCGGCGGAGATTTCTACATTTGGATCGCTAAAGCAAAAGTTGACAGGGATAGATGCTAGCAATTTAAAGTATTTAGGGTTTTTCTGACGTAGTTTTTGTGCAACCTGAAAGCCATCCACGATGATGCTATCACCCCCCTCAACGTCCGACGAAAGGCAGTGCAAAAGCATCAATGTGGGTGCGGGGTCACGATATGGATTATCTGTATGAGGACTCAGGTAATCATTTGTATAGGTTAAATTCGTGGCATTAGTAACAATTTTGACATCAGATATGCGACCAAAGTTAGTTTCATGTATATAGCCAAACTGATCGACAATGTTTTCCACCGCACCCAATTGAGTAGGGACATTTTTTAGAAAGGCAACCCCATATTGACAAAATGCAACTAGCCAATCATATAGTGTTCTTTCTTTAGAGATAATTTCTGGGTAGTCAAAAGTGAGTGAATTGATGTCAACAGAGCAATTCCAAAGCTGGATTTGCATCTCATTATTGGAGCCAGACAATGGCATGTCATAGACATGGTTATATAACCAATCAGCACTGTAGCTACTTTGGTGTCCATCGACCCAGACAATTTCTAGAGACTGTTCCTTGATAACTTGCACAGAGCTAGGATGAATATCTGCTGGAATATCGACTGTTTGAAGCAGTCGTTGTCCATTTGGGTGAAGTGACTTTGGACTTTGGCAGTTATCCCGCAACCAGATATAGTGGAAAGTAGAATCATAACCACTTTGCCAGTGAATAGTCAATGTTTTCTCGTTGATTGAGATAGATTGTATCATCATGAATAATTACCTGTGATCTTTTCTGCAGCACTCAGGGTGTTCGATCCTAAATTCTTAAACAAAATATCAAAACAATCCAGCAGACGGTCTAGATCACTCGGTTGGATATCGCCCATATTAGCTATCCGGAAAATCTGGTTTTTGAATCCCCCCTGCCCCGCATAAATCACAAAACCAGATTCTTTCAGGGTGTCATGGATTTGCTCATAGCTGTAGCCTGGGGGCAATTTAAAAGAAGTCAGGATACAGCTATAATCCTCCACATCCAAGAGCGGTTTGACCCCGAGATTTTGCAAAGTCTGCAAAATCTGCTGAGCACGCTGAGTGTAAGAGCTGTGTCTGGCTGTCTGCCCACCCATGTCCTCCATTTCCTTGAGAGCCTCCTGGAGCCCATAGGCTACCTGTACAGCTTGGGTAAAGGGAGAATAGCCCTTTGCCTGCTCTTGATGATAGGGATAGAGATCTAAGTAAACG
>NZ_JAAHIG010000369.1:0-8444 GCF_010692305.1 Moorena sp. SIO4G3
ATTTCATTTCGATCTTTCCATCTTTGATATTTTTACAACAATCAAAGCAGGAGCCACAGTTATTCTACTCTCACCGGCTTTATCGGTCTTTCCTATTAATCTAGCTAAATTCATTGCTGCAGAGAAGGTGTGAATATAGGCCCATAAAATAGGTCGAAATAGGGAGATAGTAGGCCGAATTTTGCAGAAGTGGTTCGGACTAAAATTTAAATGCCTAATTGCTGTAAGCAATTAGAAATAGGTGGCGAACTCTAGCAGTATCAGGATGACTGCACTAGGAATATTATGGCAAGCCTTTTGGGTTTATGGGTTTTAACAACTCGTTTATAAACCCGATATCAAGCAATACTAGCTTACCAATAACTCTTCAAACTAATCAAGTTATTCATCTACTATACCCTAACTTTACTCAAAATAACAACCATCAGGGCTAATCAAGCATAGCAATCTTGGGAATTACTCTCAATCCATTAATTATAAACCCATATAATTCCCTCACTAGTTTTAGATAACAGCAATAATTACTTGGAGAATAAAAAATCATGAGTTTGGATTGTACTATCTCACAATCTTCAATTGTAGTAGCAGCTCAAGAGCAACTATCTTCTGATATTGGAGGAGAGGCAATCATCCTCGACATCAAGTCCGGAGTTTACTATGGCTTGAATACCGTAGGTGCTAGCATCTGGAATCTGATCCAGGAACCGAAAACCTTAGACGAAATTCGGAATGCACTGCTAGCAGAGTACGAAGTTGAGCCGGAAAAATGCGATCGCGATCTGTTGACATTACTCCAAGAATTCGCAGCAGTTGGGCTAATTGAGGTAAAAGATGAAGCGGTTGCGTAAGTTCTTGCGCCTTACTAGTAGAGAACGTCAACTTGTGATTAAGACGTTCATCTTACTAGGATTAATCAGACTAGGGCTATGGTTACTACCATTTCACAGATTGCGGCGACTGCTAACAAAAATCAGTCAGCCATCACCTCAAGCTCAAGGCGTAAACCAAACTAACCTAAGCAAAATTGTCGGAGCTGTTAATCTTAGCAGTCGCTACATGCCAGGTGGTGTCAAGTGTTTAGCTAGAGCATTAAGCACACAAGTACTGATGAGTCGCTGTGGTTACTCCCCTCAACTCAGAATTGGAGTTGCCAAAGGGGAGGGAGGAAAATTAGAAGCTCATGCATGGGTGGAAAACCAGGGACAGGTTGTGATCGGCTATCTCAGAGACCTTTCACGGTTTACCCCACTACCATCGTTTAAAGGAGGCAAACTATGAGTGGCATTGTCGGGATTTACTACCTCGACCAAGAACCAATAGACCGGGAAAATATTGGGCAAATGTTAGATATCCTTGCCCACCGGGGACCCGACGGAGCAGATATCTGGTGCGAGGGGTCTGTTGGTCTCGGTCATCGGATGCTGTGGACTACCCCTGAATCGCTGCTGGAAAAGTTACCTCTAGTTAATCACTCCAGAAATCTAGTTATTACTGCTGATGCTCGGATTGATAATCGAGAGGAACTGATTGTTGCTCTAGAGTTGAACCACCTTCCAGCAGAAAAAATTACCGATAGCCAACTGATCTTAGCCGCTTATGAAAAATGGGGAGAGCAGTGTCCAGAGAAACTATTAGGTGACTTTGCCTTCGCTATCTGGGATAAGCACAAGCAGATCCTCTTCTGTGCTAGAGACCATGTTGGAGTTAAGCCTTTCTATTACTATCACCAATCCGGTCAAGGGTTTATTTTTGCCTCCGAAATCAAAGCACTCTTCTGTTTACCCTTTGTACCAAGGCGTCTTAACGAAGTCAGAATGGCTGACTATGTCGCCCTGATGATGGAAGACAAAGTTATCACCACCTATCACGACATTCTGCGGCTTCCTCCTGCTCACACCATGGTCGTTAGTCAGTCAGGCATAGAGCTAAACTGTTACTGGTCTCTAGACCCCAATCGTGAGCTGATCTTAGACTCAGACGAAGCCTATGCTGAAGCATTTCGTGACATCTTTACCGAAGCCGTTCGTTGTCGTCTCCGTAGTGCTTTTCCCATTGGTTCTCACTTGAGCGGTGGATTAGATTCTTCCTCAATCACTTGTGTAGCCAGGAAACTACTAGGTGAAGCAGGAGATGCTCAACTCCACAGCTTCTCCAACATTTTTGATAAAGTGACTGAGTGTGATGAACGTCCCTTCATCAATGCCGTTTTAGAACAGGGTGGGCTGATTCCCCACTATGTCCATGCTGATCAGTTTGGTCCACTGTCAGATGTTGACGAGATTTGGCAGTATGAAGACGAAGCCTTACTTGGTCCAAGTCATCATTATCCTTGGCGACTGAGTCAAGCTGCTCAGCAAGCAGGGATGCGAATTGTTTTAGATGGTCTCGATGGCGATAATGTCGTGTTTCATGGTGTGTCTAGATTGACAGAATTAGCCCATCAAGGACAGTGGGAAGCCTTTGTCCAGGAAGCTGAGGCATTTTCCGAACATTTTGGTAACTCACCCCAAAGGCTGATTAAACACTACAGTATCCTACACCTAAAAACACTGGCAAAGCAGTTACGCTGGATTGCCTTTGCTAAAGCTGTACATCAGATTCACAAGCGTTTTGGCATCTCCCGTAAGCACCTGTTGGTCAATCATGGACTCAAGGCGTTAGTTCCCGAAGCAATCAAGCAACTTTGGCGAAAGTGGCGCAGAAAAGACAAATTAGCTAGTTCTGTTGCACCTTTGGTTAACCGCAACTTTGCTGAACGCATTGGTATTGATCAGCGTATCCAAGCACTCGACAAATCAGATCAACCATCACTCACAGTCAGAGAAGACCACTGGCGTAATCTAAGCCAAGGTATATTTCCCCTCATTCTAGAGCAGCTCGACCGCTACAATGCTGCATTTTCCCTCGAAGCTCGTCATCCCTTTATGGATAAGCGGCTACTTGAATTCTGTCTAGCACTGCCTTCCGAGCAGAAACTCTACCAGGGATGGAGTCGGATGGTGTTGCGCCGTGGCATGGCAGATATTTTACCAAAAGCTGTCCAGTGGCGAGGAGGCAAAGCCCATATGGGTCCAAACTTTATTCACGGTCTGCTCACCTTAAATCGTCAGGTATTCGACGATGTGATCTTGAATAAGCTTGAACTCATTGAAGGGTACGTTGACACAGACTTTCTGAGACAAGTTCATCGACGCATGACCTCAGGAGGCAGGGTGCGAGAAAAAGACTGCATGACAGTCTGGCAGGGAATCATCTTGGCGTTGTGGCTTGACCGCACCCAAGTGACACCCTAAGTCTAACTTGGCAGGGAATCTACTTGGGATTGTGGTTTGGGCACAACCAAGAAACACCGTAAGTCCAATTCAGGCTGTAACTACCGTAAATTACTATCAGCAAAAGGAAAGTAAAACCATGCTAAAAACTTACACTACACCAGAGATGATTGTTCACGGCACCATTGAGGAGCTGACTGAAGTCACTGGGCCTGATCGGATTAAAGATGTCCTGATTTTCAATGGTGATCTCTCTAATGAGGTGGCTGACTCAGATGACTCATATAGTCTAGACTGCGATAACAATGGTAATTGTGAACCGTTCAAACTACAGTAACAGGATTACGACTGGTGATAGTGAGTAATTAGTGAGTAGTTAATAGTTTAAATCAGGGTGTGACTACCTTAAACCCACAATAAGTACAACCAAAGTAACACCATGCTAAAAACCTACACTACACCAGAAATGATCGTTCACGGTTCTATTGAAGAGCTCACCGAAATCAGTGGACCTGATCGGATGGCAGATGTCCTGATTTTCAATGGTGATTTGAATAATCCCGCAGCTGAATCCGATGACTCAAGCAGCCTAGACTGCGATAACAATGGTAATTGTGATTCGTTCCAACTCTAGTAACAGGATTACTACTGATGATGAGTAATCAATAGTTTAAATCAGGGTGTGACTACCTTAAACTACAATAAGTACAAGGAAAGTAACACCATGCTAAAAACCTACACTACACCAGAGATGATTGTTCACGGTTCTATTGAGGAGCTAACCGAAATCAGTGGGCCTGATCGGATTGCCGATGTGCTGATTTTTAATGGTAATTTGGCTAATCCCGCAGCTGAATCAGATGATTCAATGAGCCTGGACTGCGATAACAATAATAATTGTGATCCGTTCAAACTAGAAGACCGTCAGTAACACGATTACTACTAGTAATAGTGATTAATCAATAGTTCAAATCAGGGTGTGACTACCTTAAGCTACCATCAGCAAAAGGAAAGTAACACCATGGAAAAGAGCTACGCTACTCCAGAGATGATTGTTCACGGCACCATTGAGCAGCTCACCCAAATCATTGGACATGATCGGATGGCAGATGTCCTGATTTTCAATGGTGATTTGGATAATCCCGTAGCTCAATCAGATCACTCATACAGCCTAGACTGCGATAACAATGGTAATTGTGATCCGTTCAAAGAACGATAACAGGATTACTACTAGTGATCGTAATTAATCTATAGTCGTTCCTCAGGGTGTGACTACCTTAAGCTACCGTCAGCAAAAGGAAAGTAACACCATGGAAAAGAGCTACGCTACACCAGAGATGATTGTTCATGGCACCATTGAGGAGATCACCCAACTCGGTGGAGTTAATACTCCGTTAGATGTCCTGATTTTCAATGGTGATTTGGCTAATCCCGCAGCTGAATCAGATGGCTCAAGCAGCCTAGACTGCGATAACAATGGTAATTGTGATCTGTTCAAACTAGAAGACCGTCTACCGTAACAAGATTAGCACTGGTGATGGTAAGTACTCAATAAGAATAGCGCTATCACCAAGGGCGACAAAGGCATTGTCTACTACTAGCAAGATCATCCCTAGGCAACTCCCACCTCGATTGCCTAGCACTCCCCAAGTCGTTACTCCTGCAACACTGACTCAGCAGAAGGGTCTTGGGAAGAGTTAGGGGAAGCGTTTTCTGCTATCAAGTTCTCCGATCAAGTTAAACCTGCTCCTAAGTATCAATTATGTACATCTATACGGCCTACAACCTTTGTATTCACTCAGAGATCCCCTTACCCGAGCTGATGGACTCTGATGGTTCCCCTGATGTGATCATACGTTTCGGGAAATTGAGTCATCTTCCTCCAGAAACAGCCAATTGGAGCAACCGTGTCCTTGGGGAATTGCATGGCAAAGCAAAGGTTTTAATAGAAGATGGGCGAGAGATTACTATCGAACCTGTGACAGGAGCGGACAACTCTAAGCTCAGCCCTAACATCCTTGGCGCTTGTATGTCTGTAGTGCTACGACAGCGGGGATTGCTAGTGCTCCATGCCAGCAGCATTGTAGTCAACAATCAAGCGATCGCATTCATGGGTGGGTCAGGCTGGGGTAAATCCACCTTAGCAGGAGCGTTTCATCGGAAGGGTTATCAGATCATAACTGATGATGTCATGCCTGTCAACCTTGATGACGGTTATCCTTTAATTATTCCTAGCTTCCCTCAGATTAAACTTTGGCCATCGGCAGCAGATTCTCTAGGACACAATTCTAAGAACTTACCTCCTCTTTACCCAAACGCACCAAAGCTTTCCTACACATTCACTGATGGGTTTCAACGCACTGCTGTACCCCTGAAGCGGCTCTATGTATTGGCCAAGGGAGACCAACATCAGATTACCAAGCTAACGCCTCAACAAGCTTTCCCTCAAGTAGTTCGTCATAGCCGTGATGTAGATGTGCTAATCGCTCCAGACTGTGTTAGTACTCATCTGCGTCAATGCGCCAATCTAATCAAGACTGTATCTATCTGTCGCTTCACCAGAAAGCCTAATCTAATGGAACTTCCTGATCTAGTGGCCTTGGTAGAGAAAGATATCGAAGAATTAACTACTTCTGATAGTAGTAAAAACAATACCCTCAACACTAGACTTCTTGCAGAAGTCGGGAACAGGGAATAGGAAAAGATAGGGAAGTGTAGGAGGTGTGGGGAGATGGGGAGATGGGGAGATGGGGAGATAGGAAATCAGATCAGCAACTGGTATGGTTTGGTACCTTCACGACTGGATGAAGACAATACTTTTCCAAGAGGTCTAGTAAAGCTTCAACCTTGGCCTTTCGGCCACGCTACGCGAACAACGAAATAACCTTAACCCAAATAACCTTCCACTTTTAATCTTAAACCAAATAACCTTCAACCTTCAACCAACTAACCTTCAACCAACTAACCTTCAACCAACTAACCTTCAACCAACTAACCTTCAACCAACTAACCTTCAACCAACTAACCTTCAACCAACTAACTTTCAACTAACTAAACTCTAACACAAAAAATGGGAGCAGGCAAAACTTTAAGAACAAAAATCCAGCAAACATTACGCCTTTTGCCTGCACTGCGTCTAGTCTGGCAAAGCAGTCCCTTTTGGACAGTCGCTCGCGTAGGACTTTTGCTGGTTCAGGGGATATTACCTCTACTATCAATTTATCTTACTAAACTAATAATTGATACAGTAACTGACGGATTACTTAATGCTGATAAACAAGCGGTTTTTCGTGATGTTTTACTTTTCCTAATCTTAGCCGGTACAGTTACGCTTGTTACTACTCTTTTGAACTCGTTAGGTGAAGTAGTCAATACTGCTCATTCTCAGCGAGTGACTGACTACATGCAAGGGATTATTCATGGTAAATCCCTTGAAGCTGACTTAGAGTACTACGAAAATGCCCGATACTACGATACGTTACAACGAGCTCAACAAGAAGCGCCCTACCGACCGCCCCGAGTTCTAAATCGTCTCACACAGATAGCTCAAAATAGTATTTCCTTGTTAGCGATGGTGAGTTTATTACTCTCCCTCCATTGGGGAATTGCTGGAATTTTATTTATTGCTGCCATCCCTGCTATGGTGGTGCGGGTAAAATACTCGAGGGTTATCTATCGTTGGCAGCGTAAAAAAACACCCATGGAACGGCAATCCATGTATTTGGGTTATATGCTAACCTCAGACCAGTTTGCTAAAGAAATTCGCTTGTTTGATTTAGGGGTTTTCTTTACTGACTGGTATCGTCGAATCCGAGAGCAACTTTATAAAGAAAAAGTAGCCATTGCCACTGGACGCTCCTTTGCTAACTTCGGTGCTCAAGCCGTTGCGGGAATGTTAATCTTTTCTGTCTATGGCTTTATTGTCTATCAAACTGTTCATGGGGATTTGCGCTTAGGAGATTTAGTGCTGTATCACCAAGCATTGCAGCGGGGACAAAATAATATTCGAGCGTTACTAACTAGTATATCTGGCCTTTATGAAGATAACTTATTCTTAGCTAACCTCTACGAATTTCTGGATCTAAAACCTAACGTTGTTGAACCAACTTATCCCAAATCAATTCCCCACTCCATGAGCCGTGGTATTGTTTTCGATCATGTTAGTTTCCAATACGGTACTACAACTCGTAAGGCACTTACAAACATCAACCTCACGGTGCGACCAGGGGAAACTATCGCCCTAGTAGGAGAAAACGGTTCCGGTAAAACAACCTTAATTAAACTCTTGTGTCGTTTGTACGATCCAACCGCTGGCAGCATCACCATTGATGGGATTGATATCCGCAATTTTAAAATAGCTGACTTACGCCGCCAAATCAGTGTGATTTTCCAAGACTACGCTAAATATAATTTCACAGCTAAGGAAAATATCTGGTTAGCGGACATTGATTTACCACGAGATCACGAAACAATTATTGATGCTGCTCGTCGTTCTGGTGCTGATGAGGTTATCACTAGTTTACCCCAAGGGTATAATACCATGCTGGGGAAATTGTTTGACCAAGGGGAAGAACTTAGTATTGGTCAATGGCAGAAAATAGCCTTAGCACGAGCTTTTTTACGAGACTCTCAGGTGATTGTATTAGATGAGCCTACCTCTGCTATGGATCCTAAGGCAGAATACGAGGTATTTATGAAATTCCGCGAACTGATCGAAGATCAAGCTGCTATTCTGATCACCCATCGCTTATCTACTGTAAAAATGGCTGACCGGATCTATGTGATGGACCAAGGTTCAATTGTAGAAAGCGGTACCCATTCGGAACTGATGCAGTTAGATGGTACTTATGCCCATTTGTTTGAAACTCAGGCTAAAAATTATCGCTAACTTGAAGGTAAGCTATCAGCTATCAGCTATCAGCTATCAGCTTATGTGCTACCCACACGCGTGCGCGTTCAGCTAATGCACTATGGGCATAAGCTAACCGCTAACCGCTAACCGCTGACTGCTGAATGCTGAATGCTGAATGCTTACCTTATGACTTCCCTACTCCCTACTCCCTACTCCCTACTCCCTACTCCCTACTCCCTACTCCCTACTCCCTACTCCCTACTCCCTACCCCCTAGCTAATGCTATAGCATTTCCATTTGAGATGTGAACATAGAATTAA
>NZ_JAAHIG010000037.1:0-44636 GCF_010692305.1 Moorena sp. SIO4G3
TGGAGGGTGGGGAGATGGGGAGATGGGGAGATGGGGAGATGGGGAGATGGGGAGATGGGGAGATTTTTATTAAGCGATGCAGCGCGGTCTTGGGAAGGCAGCGCGGTCTTGGGGGTTCCCCCCATGAGCGACTGCCGTGGTTTCCCCCACTCGCTATTGCATCAAGACAGGGTAATTATCCCGACATCATATTACAGTCTTCAACCTTCAACCTAATAACCTTCAACCTTCAACCTACCCTACACCGAACGCCAAAGGCGAACAACCTAATAACCTTCAACCTTCAACCTTCAACCTTCAACCATCTAACCTTCAACCTTAAGTCTTCCGTCTTCAGCCTTTTAAATAGTTTCGAGTTCAGGGAAAAAACTATGTCAATACGTATCTCCGAATGGCAATATGCTGCGATTGTTCCTGTGATCGCTGTTTTGGTAATAATTGCCCATTCTGTGATTAGCAACAATGACACTATAACCGCTGAATCCAACCCAAGCCAACGCTTGACTTACACTACCTCTTGGATCGGTAATACCTATGGTCCCGGAGGTGAGCTTCCCGGCAAGGATAAACATGTCCAGCTATCGATTTTAGCGATGGCTGTAAGTCCCGATGGTACGGTTTATGCTAATGCTCCCTGGGATGAAGCTGGTAGAGAAGGGGGGGTTTATAAAAATGGTGATGTTCTTGGTCAACTGGATGCTACCCATGGCTGGGGACGATCGGGGGGAACTGCGATCGCAGTGAATGATAACTATATTTACATGGCGATGAGACAAACGGGTCGCTATGGCGTAGGATATCCCAATTCTGATGATAAATGGTATTGTGTTCGTCGCTATAACAGAAGTAATTATAAAGGAGCAAAATTTAAGGGGGGTAATGGCTATGATAAGAGTATGTTGATTATCAATACTAATCAAGGTTTGATTCGGGGAATTGCAGCAGATAATAGTCGCTTATATGTTAGTGATACCCCTAACAATAAAATCAAAGTTTATGATGCCCAAACCATGAAACCGGTTAAAGAATGGTCAGTAAATCAACCGGGTAAGTTAGCCTTAGATAAAACTGGCTCCTTGTGGGTTATCCAGAACAAGACCAATAAGATCCTTAAGTTAAATATAGAAACGGGCAAAGTTCAAGGTAAAATTGATTCGGTTCGCATCCCTACAGCTATTGTTGTGGATAATCAAAATCGCCTATTAGTAGGAGATGGTGGACCTGATAACCAGATTAAAATCTTTAAAAATCTAGACAGCAGTGGAAATCCAACTCCTGATGGAACCTTTGGTGTTAAAGGGGGAATCTACGCCGGAAGTCCTCAGGAAATTGGAAAAATTAGACCCTTACATTTCAATTCCATTACCGGGATTGGAGTCGATCAGGATAATAATATTTATGTCGCCAGTGATCCCAGTCGGATTTACGCTTGGCAAGCCGGTGGATTAACCGTGGATAGCTACAAACTGGATGGCACTCTCAATTGGAAATTGCAAGGTCTCTTATTTATTGACATTCCTGATATTGATCCAGCGGATGAAACTGTTGTTCATACGAAAAATCAACAGTTTAAACTAGATTACAGTAAATCATCAGGTCAGGAATGGACTCATGTCGCCCATACCGTTAATCCCTTTAAGTATCCTAATGATAATCGGATTAAGAAGACTATCAAGCATAATGCTGGTGCTATGATTCGCCGGGTTAAGGGTCGGAAGCTGATGTTTACTAATAGTATGTATACCGAGTCAGCTGGTATCCATGTTTATCGGTTTAATCCGGCAACTGATGGGGAAGTCGCTATTCCCACTGCCTCATTTTGGGGAAGTCAATTAGATTATCGCTATTGGCAAGATAAAAACGGTAATGGACAAGAGGAACAGGCTGAACAAGGTGAATATAATCAAGGACAAAATTATCGGGCTTGGGCATTTTGGCCTGATGATGACGGTAATATCTGGATAGGTACATCAAGAAACGGGATTAAAAAACTATCCCTTAAACGGTTTGATGCCTACGGCAGCCCGATTTACGATATTAACCAGCAACAATCCTTTGAAATGCCAAAGGAATTTCAAATTATTCAACGACTTGAGTATCATCCGAAAACCGATACCATGTACATTGCTGGATATTCCCCAACGTTTAATACCAGGGGTGATTGGGGATTGATTGGTAACAGAGCTGTTAAATATATAAATTGGAGTCAAGCGCCACAAAAAGCCGGTGAAATAGTCATTTCTTACAATCAAACCTCCGAAGGAGTCAGACCAGATTTACCGAAAAGTATGGCTATTTCGGGAGACTATTTATTTGTCGGCTATGTCGATAATAGTTTTGAAAAATATCCTAATCGATACCCTAAAGTGCGAGTTTATGATTTTCGCACAGGTCAAGAGATTGGCAAAATAAATCCCGGCCCAGAAGTCAAATCAACCACAGGTTGGCTAGATGTCCCGATGGCCTTAAGAGTAGTGCGAAGAAAAAATGGAGAATACTTGCTATTTGCTGAAGAGGATTTTTACGCTAAAGCTTTAATGTACCGCATAAAGATGGACCCCTAATATCAAGTCTGCTCGAAAACTACTTCTTCCCTCCCCCCTCTCCCCACACTTCCCCCTCTCCCCACACTCTACTCCCTACTCCCTACTCCCTACTCCCTACTCCCTACTCCCTTTGCTATAACAAAAACTATCGAGGCTATAGTACTGTGAAAACACTTCAAATTGGTATGGGTTGGTTCCCTGAACAAGCAGGAGGACTCAACCGAGTTTATTACGATTGCACTCGTTACTTACCCCAAGCTGGTGTAGAGATGCGTGGCTTAGTGGCAGGCTCAACCGCTGTATCTGAAAACTCCGGTGGTCAAGTCCAAGCCTTTGCTAGCCATGAATCTCCTCTCTGGCAACGCTGGAGCGGTATCCGACAGACGATGCATCGAGTGCTGAAGGAGGAAGACTACCCCCTAGTAGTGTCCCACTTTGCTTTATATACCTTTCCAATCCTCGATCAATTAGACAGTCGCCCAATGGTGATGCACTTCCAAGGACCTTGGGCATTAGAAGGGCATGTAGAAGGCAGCAATACCGTTGCGACTCGGTTAAAATGGATGCTAGAGCGGGTGACTTACAGACGGATAGCCCAGTTTATCGTACTTTCTGAGGCTTTCCGTAACACCTTGCACCGAGAGTATCATATCCCACTAGAGCGCATTCACATCATTCCTCCGGGGGTTGATACCGAGCGTTTCGACACCACCATTACACCCCAGGAGGCACGGTCAAAACTAGGCTGGCCTCAAGATCGACCAATTATCTTAGCTGTGCGACGGTTAGCTAAACGCATGGGCTTAGAAAATTTAATTGCAGCAGTGGACCAGGTGCGTAAGCGCTATCCAGACGTCCTGTTACTGATAGCGGGTAAAGGCACACTGATGCCAACCTTGCAAGCACAGATTGAAGCATTAGGACTGACTGACCATGTCCGGTTGTTGGGTTTTGTGTCAGACCAAGATTTAGCCCTAGCTTACCGTGCTGCCAGTTTCTCAGTTGTGCCAACCGTGGCATGGGAAGGCTTTGGTCTGATTGTTATTGAGTCCTTAGTGAATGGAACGCCAGTTCTAGGAACACCTGTAGATAGTATTCCAGAGATTTTACAGCCTTTTTCGGAAGACTTATTGTTTGAAGGGACTTCTGTTGATCAACTTGCTCAGGGCATGATCGAGGTATTTTCTGGTCAGCGTCAACTACCTAGCTCTGAGGCTTGTCAAGCTTATGTTCATGAGCATTACACTTGGCCAGTGATTGCTCAACGAATTAAATCGGTCTATCAAGCTGCTATAAATTAATCAACATTTATAGCAATTTTTAATTAGGTGAGGTACGTTTATTATTGCTTTTAGGGATAATGCAGCTTCAGAGCATGGAGCTTCAGAGCAAGAATAAAAATTAAAGTGCCTCATTAGACTAGTAAATCATAGTGCCGAGATCAGTGATCAGATTAGTCTGTGAGCTTTTGCACGTTTGAAACACTCTTTTTGAACTACCCACTCTTATGAAGCGCCGTCGAGTCCTTTTTGTCGATCATGCCGCCGTTTTGGGCGGAGCTGAGTTAAGCCTGCTGGATCTCGCAACTGCCTACCGGGACACCAGCGAAGTACTACTGTTTGCCGATGGCCCGTTCCGGGAACGGCTCGAAGCTGCACAGGTGAAGGTCAAGGTTATACCTGCACCCCAAGCCATCTTATCCGTAAGGAGTTCAGGGGGACTCAGCGCCGCTCTCAAGGCATTACCTCCCCTGTGGTGGATGGCTTGTCGAATAGCAGCAGTTGGACGTGAGTTTGAGCTAGTACACGCCAACTCCCAAAAAGCTTTCATTGCTGCTGCGATCGCAACCTTGATGGGCGGTCCTCCCGTGGTTTGGCACCTGCGAGATATTGTGACCGCACCACACTTTAGCTCCCTCAATCGTGCCATAGCCGTTTTCCTAGCTAATCGTCTAGCATCTCAAATATTGGTCAATTCTCGTGCTACTGGTCAAGCCTTTATCACTGCTGGGGGACGTGAAGACCTAGTAACACTGGTTTACGGCGGTATTGCTTCAGACCCCTTCGATAAGCTGGTATCGGATCAATCCGCTCAAATCCGTGACCAGCTAGGCATTGGTGATGCTCCACTTGTTGGTTTATTCAGTCGGCTATCTTACTGGAAAGGTCAGCATATTTTACTAGAAGCCTTACAGGAACTCCCCAATGTACACGCGCTGTTGGTTGGTAAAGCCCTATTTGGTGAAGCAGAATACGCCTCACGGCTCGAAGCTATGGCTGCGGCACCAGAACTTGCTGGTCGTGTTCACATGCTGGGATTTCGCAATGACGTGCCAGCATTGATGTCTGCTTGCAATATTGTACTCCATACCTCTACTGAACCGGAACCCTTTGGTCGGGTGATTGTCGAGGGTCAGTTGGCAAAACGACCCGTCGTTGCTGCTGCTGCTGGTGGTGCAGTGGAGTTGATTCAGGATGGCGACACTGGTCACTTGGTAACGCCAGGAGATCCAGTAGCACTAGCTAAGGTCATTGGTAAATTGCTAAGTGATCCAAGCGCTGCAGATAGCCTAGCCGAGCGGGGTTATATCCATGCTAAGTCTACTTTTTCCCTGGAATCCCTGTTGATGACCTTTGACCAAGCTCTGAACAAGGTATAGCGCAGCGCTATACCATCAATCCTAGTTTCACATCTGATTTGAAAACGCTATAAACGCCAGGGTAAGGGCAAGAATCAATAAGGCATAATTTTTATAAAAAATATTGAAAAAAAAATGCAATAATGATGATGCTCAAGGCTTAATATTGTCTTAATCCTTGCCCTATATAGCATTTATAAATAGGTCATGAACAATCTTGCTGATTCTTGATGCAGTGGCTCATGGGGAGGGGCTGCGTGGGTCACCTGCGTCCGCACCTTGAAAGCCCCGTGGAACGGCAGTCGCTCATGGGGGAAACCCCCGCGCTTAGGTGCGCTTGACCCGTAATTAAATTCGCCACGGGTCGCACCTCTGCCTCCCCAAGACCGCGCTGCATCGCTTTTTCATAACATCGAAAAATCCTCCAAGCTCTTTCCTGCTGCTGCCTGCTCCCTCTTTAGATCAATCCGAAGTATGACTGCCTGATACATCAAGATGTATCAGGCAGTCAGTTTTATTAACTAATTAATAGCAAGAGGTATGTAAATTGCTATCATAACGGTCAACTAAGGATTAAGAAAATATTAACTTGTGAAGATCTTGATTATTGCACTTTATTATCAATATTGTTAAGGATAATACCTATAAGTATTCATTCTTACGCTTACCCTGCTACTGATCAAGCTCTAAATTGCTTGCTTAATCATGGTGCAACCATCCATTGAATCACATACCTCAACTTTTCCCAGATCGATTGACATTGCCACTGTGTGCGTCTACGGCATTGGCATTCTATCTGCTGGTCTATTCCTGTTTTTACCTGTTGTTAGTTTGTTAAGCCCTAGCCCCTGGCAACGGACAATGGGAGCTATCCATGGGTCTGCTGCGATGTTAGCAGTGCTGGTTATTGCCTATGCAGGACATCTGGCTTTTCCTTTGTTAAGAGGGTCTGCTAAGATCTTGCCCCAAGTCCGCACATTGACCTTTTGGTCATCTTGCTTAGCTTTTTTGGCAATCGTTTCTGGTAATTGGGCCTATATGCGCTACCGTGCTCCTCTGGGGGGTGCGCGCGCCTGGATCAGAGAAAATACTCCGCTGGTCCATTACCTATTCATGGAGTATCACGAATTTACAGTCCTGTTTACTCTGCCCCTAGGAGTTGCCTGCACCTGGGTTCTCTGGAAATATGGCGACTCAATTTTAGAAAAGAAAAACCGTCCTGTACTAGCAGCTACCAGTATTGCCTTGATGGCGATGATGTTTTTCGCCCTGGGTGGTTTTATTAGCGGACTCAATGTCGCTAAAACCCATGGTCTATAGCTGTTTTTTGTTTTTAAAATTCTTTCTCTGTAGAATATTGCTCAAGAAAAATGTCTCAACACTCCTCTCAAGACTTTTCTAGTCAACCTCTATACAGCAAATTTTGGACACAGCTTAAACAATTTCCAAAGGGTTTAGCCTCTGGCTCTAAATCTCCCCCAACGCTCTCTGGACCAGCAGCAGCAGCATTGATTAGCGCTGCATTTAGTTGTTTCCTGTTGATGGTTAACCAACACCTAACATCCATTTACAAAGTTTGGAACAAAATTGTTTGGGATCTAGGGGGTTGGATTCCAGGCAGTCGGAATCCAGATCCAATTTATGGCGAGATCGGCAGCTACTCTGGCAAAGAAACGGTAATGCTAGTAGGATGGCTTCTCAGTTGGTTCATCTTGGCTCAACTTTGGCAGAATCGCCAAGTCCAGGCAAAGACCCTGATATTTTGGCTATTTACGTTCATCGCCGCTGCCACAATTATGAACTGGCATCCGATTTTTCCCTATTTACCGCTCATGCCTAAGTAGCACTGACATATCTAACACCGCAGTAAGGATTCAAGCCTTAGTGCTCAGCCGTCAGCGCTCAGCCGTCAGCTTATTTTATTCAAAAGTACCGATCTAGTAGCCTGGCCACAGGTCTTTGGCTGAAAGCTGAATACTGTTCGCGTAGCGTGCGCATAGCGCATAAGCTGTTCGCGTAGCGCATAAGCTGAATGCTTACACACGGCACATATGTGACAAGATTACAGATTTGACAAAAGAGGTATTATGCAACAAACAACAACAAAAGTTACGCTCACCAAAAGAACAGTATCGATCCAGGAACTACATAAGTATGTAATTTGGGGTGTTGGTATCTGGATCATCTTTGTATTGACCTTTGTGAGCGCCTACTATCGAGTGAGTAAAAGTGAAAAATTTGACGGCCTGCCGTACAAAACCCTCACAGATGAAGATTCCCAAAGACCTGCTGAATCTTATCCAAATAACTAAACCCAACATCCTGTCCTGGGTGCGGCAATAGCGCACTCAGGTCTAGGTGTAAAAAGTTGCGCTAGCTCAATCACAATCTGTGGCAGGTGTTGCTGAATTGAAGTGTGAATGCGCGATCATTTGATTTTGGTAAAGCCCCGGTTGGTTAGGGCTTTCAGCGTGTTAATTGTTTCGCCAGCGGTATCAAAATTAAGGGGCTAGGGGAGCACAATCATAGCCATAATCAGCAACACCATGAAGTCAAAACAACAACAACTTAATGACCAATGACTAATGACAAATGACACATGTCAATAAAATTTAGATGCGTTTGCCCTGGACTAATTACTGACTTATGAAAAAAAGGAACAGCATCAAAGGGTTTAGTTTTATTAGTTCTGCTGTTGTCGCCTTAAGCCTTGCTCTTGTGGGATTGCAAAGCTCGTCCCCAGAAGCAAAAGCACTTACGATTGAGGGTGACTCTACTGGCGCAGAACTATTGAGTGCTTTGCAAAAAGGGGGTCATGTCATTTATTTTAGACACGGAAATGCGGTCAGAGATGTGCGACCAGATGCGATTGACCAATTGCCTGACCAGTTTCAAGAGTGTTTAGATCCTGGACGACCCTTAAGTGCGGATGGTTTGGTCGATATGCAGAATGTTGGAGAGCATTTTAAACAGCTCAACATCCCTGTAGGTAGAGTCCTGGCAAGTCCGGCTTGTCGCTGCATCGAAACACTTTGGTATGCTTTCAATGAGGATGTGGCGGAGATCGAAGTTGTCAAAAGCCTAAACGCTATTCCAGACACACCCAGTTATGATCCAGTAGGGCTTTGGAAAAATCTTCATGAGATGCTACAGACAGTCCCCAGGGTAGGGACGAATACGGTTTTATCTGCCCACAGTACAAACATTAAGGCTCTAACAGGTTTAAAGGTCGCTCAGGGAGAAGCAGTAGTATTTCGACCGGATGGGAAAGGGTGGTTTGAGTTAGTGGCTCGCATCGAACAAGATGATTGGCAATCGCTTCCTCCAGAAATCAGATGAAGTAAGAAGGCGACAAACTCGGAGATGAAAGCAACCCTTGATCCCACGAGTGTGAGACTATGCCTACAACCTCCCGATGGCGGGAGGTTGAGTAAGCTTCCCCACGGCTGGAAGCCGGGGGCTTTCCCGGATCCCAGAGCGTGTTGGTTTCAGTAGCCCTAGCAGACTTAACGCGCCTAAACTCGAAATTGATTGAATTTAAGGGTTAAGCGCCGAACCTCCAGGCTGGCTTACTCTACGAATGCGAGGGATTGCTCGCATTCGTAGCTTCTACAACCGAGTCAATTCTCGGACAGCCCCAATACTTCGTTTTACGTATCACTCGCCGATACTAACCTACTGGCTTAGCCGTTTCTCCGAAGAAGAAGAGTGCCCTGCCTATTTCAGTCTATTTTTATTCTACAACAAGATTCTGACTATTCCGGAAGATTTATTAGCCAACCTCGGGCTTTGCCCGACGCTACGCGAACAAGGGTATTGAACCCTTGACCTTTGGTCACGCTCCGCGAACGGTTGGCTACGGGGGATTATCCCTCCCTATGCCATTAGGCAAGGGCTTCTCATCCCTCGAGCCCCCTATTTTTGGTGAATCTAATCCTCTACGCGATTGCGCACTGGCGCACGCTACGCGAACGCCCATAATTCCCCAACTCGCAACTCCCCAAACGGGGTTTTCTCAATAGGCGGAAACCGGCCTTTAGAATTAAACTGTGATTGATGTGATGGATTGTTCAAAAAGCGTTCGGGAAACGGTTCTTTTGGAACATTGCCAGTGAGTGAAATCATACCGTGATTTAGCAACGCCGGTAAAAAAAGCTGGTATTTCGTTCTTTTTTTGGGGAAAACTAAGATCAGAGCAATCCTGATCACGATCTCATCGTCAACAGCCGATTGCTAGCAATACCATGATTTCAGTTTGGCTGGAATCTATCTCAAGGTTGAACAGCAATTGTTTTTTCAAAGTCATGACGATGACCATCAAACCCCTCAACCGTTTGGTCTCCAAGGTTTCCCTAGGAACTGTCCTAATTGTCCCTTTTGTATTGCAGATCTTCACAGCGGTTGGATTAGTGGGATATCTTTCCTTTAGAAATGGCGAGAAAGCGGTTAATAAACTTGCACTCCAGTTACAGAGCGAAATTACTAACCGCGTTCAAGAGCATCTGAAGAATTACTTAGAGTACCCTTATATTATTGCTCAAAGTAATATCAATGCTTGGCAGCTCCAACAATTAAGTTTTAACAATCTTGCTGTCTTAGAACGTCACCTCTGGAAACAAGTCAAACTATTTGAGTCTGTTCGTTCTATTTATATTGCAGGCAATCCAGAACAGCTAGAATATGCCTTTGCCAGACGGGAACCAGATGGAACCTTCGTTGTTAGGGACTTCGTCGATTTCCCAATTCGCAATACCTATGCTTTAGACGACCAAGGTCAGCGCACTGAGTTGTTGGTCTCAAAAGCCTTCTATCCGCGCCAAAGACCCTGGTATATCAGTGCGGTAGAGGCAGCTAAACCCACATGGGGCGAAATTTACAACTTTTCCGATGGCAAACTCGGAATCAGTTTCTCTGCCCCTGTTCAAGACCAGGCAGGAAATTTTCATGGTGTTATAGCTGTTGATCTTATTCTTAGCCTGATTAGTGATTTCCTGCGCGGACTCACCATCAGTCCTTCTGGTCAAGTTTTTCTTTTAGAACCGTCAGGAGAGTTAATTGCTAGTTCAACATCTGAACAACCCTTTGTGCTCAGCAATCAAGACAATCAAGCTCAACGACTTAAGGCCACAAACAGTCAAAACCCATTAACCAAAATTACAGCACAATATTTGCTTGAAAACATTGACAATCTTTCCAAAATTGAAGCAGCACAGCAGTTTAACGTTAAGCTTGATGGAGAACGTCAATTTGTCCAAGTTACTCCTCTGAATAACCAGCGCGGTTTGGATTGGCTAGTGGTAATCGTCATACCAGAGTCAGATTTTATGGCGGAAATTAACGCCAATACCAGGCTCTCCATACTGCTGTGTATTTCCGCTCTAATTGTAGCAACAATCATCGGCATTTTTACGGCACGGTGGGTAATAAAACCGATTTTACATCTCAATAGGGCTGCTAAAGACATTGCTAAAGGGAAATGGCATAAAACTGTAACTATTAAGCGCTCTGATGAAGTGGGGGAATTGAGTGAATCCTTTAACCAAATGGCAGTGCAACTGAAAGAATCCTTTGAAACCTTAGAGCAACGGGTGGAAGCACGTACGGCGGAACTAGCAGATGCGAAAGACAAAGCAGAAGTTGCCAACCAGGCTAAAAGCGAATTTCTATCGAATATGAGTCACGAATTGCGCACCCCCCTCAATGGCATTCTTGGCTATGCTCAAATTCTTAAGCGAGAACATAATCTCAGTTCCCGCCAAACCGATGGTTTAGAAATTATCCACAAAAGCGGGATTCATTTGTTGACCCTAATCAACGACATATTAGACTTATCCAAAATCGAAGCCCGTAAAATGGAACTCTACCCCGATGATATCCATTTTAATAACTTCCTCGACAGTGTTGTGGGAGTGATAAAAATGCGAGCGTTAGAGAAAGATATTTTGTTCAAATACCAACCTGAGTCTAACTTACCTATTGGAATTATAGCTGATGAAAAACGACTTCGACAAGTCTTACTAAACTTGTTAGGAAACGCCATTAAATTTACCGAACAAGGTCAAGTTACGTTGGGGGTGAGGGTTACAGAGTCTCACGTTACTACTTCAACTATTTGTTTTGAGATTATTGACACTGGGGTGGGTATGACTCCCCAGCAGTTAGAGAAAATATTCCTACCTTTTGAACAAGTGGGTGATACTCAACGTCGGTCTGAGGGCACAGGTTTAGGATTAGCTATTACCAAGCAACTGGTGGAATTAATGGGTGGTGAACTCAAGGTCGCCAGTGAATTGGGTAAAGGGTCAAGGTTCTGGTTTGAAGTTAGTTTTACTCTGGCAGCTATCAGTGGGGAAACTCAAGCTGAAATCCCCGATAAAATTATAGGATATCGAGGTAAAAAACGTAGGCTATTGGTGGTAGATGACAAACTCGAAAACCGCTTAGTTCTTGAGAATATGCTGGCACCCTTGGGATTTGAGGTTGTCACTGGTGAAGATGGTCAGCAGGAAGTGGAATTGGCTCAGCAAATTCAACCGGATATGATTTTGAGCGATTTAGTTATGCCGCTTAAAAGTGGGTTTGAAGCCATTAAGGAAATTCGTCAAATTCCAGAGATTAGAGAAGTGCCAATTATTGCTATCTCTGCTAGTGTACTGGATATGGATCAGAAAAAGAGTAAAATTGCCGGTTGTGATGCCTTTTTGTCTAAACCCGTAGATGAACCAAAGTTATTGACCTTGTTAGGAAAGTATTTACATCTGGAGTGGGTTTACGAACAGAATGATCAGGTTTCAAATATGAACTCTGAAAACGGTTCAGTAGAGCCAACTGAACTAGTGATTCCGCCACTAGAAGAGATGGAAGTGCTCTATGAGTTGGCGATGTTGGGCAGTATGAAAAAAATTCGGGAGCGAGCTATCTACCTCGAAGAACTGGATCACAAATATATGGCTTTTGCTAACAACCTCAAAGAGTTAGCCCAAGGGTTTCAAGAAGATAAGATTCTTGCCTTAGTGGAACAATATTTGTAATATAGCGGTTTTTAATTTGGTGAGGTACAGAGTTTCTGGTTTTAGGGAATAGGGAACAGGGAATAGGGAACAGGGAATAGGGAAAGAGAGGGAGGTGTGTAATGTATGTAATGCAGGGTATGGGTGGTGAGATGGGGAGATGGGGAGTCAGATGAGCAACGGTTGTGGTTGCCACGGGGCTTTGAAGGTGCGGATACAAGCCTGAGCACACAGCTTCTCCAACGGAAATTCCTATTAAATAGGTACTAACTAGCTTGTCAGTACCTATTTAATAGGTACAGTACCTATTTCTTCCGCCAACGGGCATCTCGCCCTCGCCCAAGGCATTCGAGCCGCCCAGCCTTCCTTTCCTGGCGCAAGATACGGCGAATCATATCAATTCCTACAGTAGGACATTGTTCCTGTAAATGCTTGATCGAAAAATCTCCAACTATATTGTTAATGGAAGCTACCACCATCGCTGTTTTAGCGCCTTTGGTTGAGGTTACTAACCCAACCCGTTTCTCAAAATCCCGGTACGCCGATAGCACCAACACTCCCAGAAAATACTCCCACCAAGGTAACAAACTATGCTGTCCCTGATGCCAGCTTTGGGAGGACTGGTAAAGTGTATCGTAGTAGCTTTCCTTTGTGCGTTCTACAATGCGTTCTAAACTAATAAACCGCCCCACCTCGTAACCAGCTTTGTATAGTAACAGTAGTGTCAGCAGCCTAGCCATCCGTCCATTTCCATCACTAAAAGGGTGGATGCACAGAAAATCCAAGACGTAGGTGGGGATGAGCAATAAAGGTTCGAATTCCTCAGACTGCCAGAGGCGATTGAACTGTTCGTGCAAGCGTTCCATCGCGGATGGTGTAGCATAAGCCGCAAGTGGTTGAAACCTCACAACCTTTGTACCATCTGGATAAGTTTGGCTGATTTCATTATCTACCGACTTCCAGCGCCCACCCTCACCAACAGAAAACTGGTAAAGGTCACGATGCAGCTGTAACACCACCCCTGGAGTGAAAGGGATGTTAGCATAGCTGCTGTGGATCGTACTAAGTACATCTCGATAGCCAGCAATTTCTTGTTCGGAGCGATCGCGGGGCGTAGTTTTTTCCGCTACCAGTTCCTTGATGCGTTCCAGGGGCACTGTAATGCCTTCTATGCGGTTGGAGGACTCAGTACTCTGAATAATCGCCGCCTGAAGTAGTGTTTGCAAAACTTGGGGTGACTGTTCTTTGAACAGTTCTTGCTTGCCTTTGTACTCACCAATCAGCCGGATAGTACGCAGTAGATTTTGAGGAATCAGCTGGCGCTCAATAAAACCTGGTTCAAACGACTCCATGGGTAATTCCTATGAACCCAACCTCAGTATACTAGACTTGGCGGCAGTTGTAGGGAACAGAGAACTTCGGAGCAGCGGATCATCAGAACAAGAATTGAGACAAACACTATCAGAACAATACTTTTGTAAGAGGTCTACTATAATTGTTGCGTTAGTTTGACACTCCCTGCCCTGGAAGGACGGGGATTCTTGCTTCCACGGGGTGACTTGTTATCCCTTGCCGGAGCCAGGAAAAATAGAGGTCTCCTCTCCACAAGCGTATTTGGTCTATGACCTAGGTTTCGGTGTGCCCCACCGTACCTAAAATAGATAACAAATTTACATAACAAATTTAGATGAACATTTTTTTGATCTTAGACTTTCATAGACGTCCAAATCGTTAGACTTGATTGTGCAACATGATTATCTCAAAACATGTTTTTTACACTGTCTACTTATTCTGTGATCATGTTTATCTAGAACATTAGTTATTTTTTTGTTATTATTTTATCTTAACACGGTGCGATAAAACTGTCAATACATAGATGCTCCTTTGGAGCCTTCAGTTGCGAACAAAAAAAAGCCGTCCTGTAAGGACGGGGCGCGATTACCCAAATTTTTTGGTAAAACTATCTGTAACCTCAAGTTCGATTAATGTCTTCCCAATTAGTGCCTGGATTTTTGGTAATAGGTAATTGCTAATGGCTAATGCTCGTAAGATTACCCATTAGCAATTATCGATTCCCGATTCCCGATTCCCGATTCCCGATTCCCGATTCCCGATTCCCGATTCCCCGAAAATACTAGGTTACATCCCTTTTATGGAAAGGATATCAGTATTTATGTAATTTTCCGGTTAAACTCTCCAGGGGATAAGCACTATACTTGCCTTTAAGTGAAAAAGAGAAACGAAGGAAAAGGTGAGACTGGTAATGGGGAGATGGGGAGTTTTCCTACTCTCCCCTTATTTGATTTTCCTTGTCCCAAAACACGTATCAGGCTAACACTATGCTGGCTAGGGTTTGGAGTGGTTCAATTATCGGCATTGATGCTGTAAAAGTAGGGGTTGAAGTAGATGTGTCCGGTGGCTTACCGGGAATTGTAGTCGTTGGTTTACCAGATACCGCTGTCCAAGAGTCCCGAGAACGGGTGAAAGCAGCACTGAAAAATGCTGGTTTTGCCTTTCCGATACGCAAGATTGTGATTAATCTGGCTCCGGCTGACTTACGGAAAGAAGGTCCTAGTTTTGATTTACCGATCAGTGTTGGTATTTTAGCGGCATCGGAACAGTTAAATCCTCAGTTATTGGGAGACCACCTATTTCTCGGAGAAGTGTCCCTTGATGGCAGTTTGCGACCTGTGGCTGGTGTACTTCCAATTGCTGCGGCAGCAAAGCAAATGGGAATTACTGGGTTAGTGGTTCCTGCTGACAATGCTACAGAAGCTGCAGTGGTGAATGGCATCACTGTGTATGGATTTGAGCACCTATCAGATGTTGCTGATTTCCTTGACCAGCCAAAGCGCTATTCACCGGTAGAGATTGATAGTGTGGGGGAGTTGCAAGTTTATCAGTCTACTGCACCGGATTTAACGGATGTTAAAGGTCAGGCTCATGGGCGTCGAGCTTTAGAAATTGCTGCGGCTGGGGGCCATAATTTAATCTTTGTCGGTCCTCCTGGCAGTGGTAAAACCATGTTGGCGCGACGATTACCGGGAATTTTGCCACCGTTGAGTTTTGCTGAAGCTTTGGAAGTCACTCAAATTTATTCTGTTGCTGGCTTATTGAAAAATCGCGGCAAACTGATTTGCGATCGCCCTTTTCGCAGTCCCCATCATTCCGCCTCTGGTCCATCTCTTGTGGGTGGTGGTAGTTTTCCGAAACCGGGAGAAATTTCCTTAGCCCACCGGGGAGTTTTATTTTTAGACGAGTTGACAGAATTCAAGCGCAATGTCCTAGAGTTCTTACGCCAACCTTTGGAAGACGGACAAGTCACTATTTCCCGCACCCGCCAATCGGTACAGTTTCCTGCTCAGTTTACCTTAGTGGCTAGTACCAATCCCTGTCCCTGTGGATACTTTGGTGACCCGATCCAACCCTGCAGCTGTTCCCCTCGCCAACGGGAACAATATTGGTCGAAGCTATCAGGACCATTAATGGATCGCATTGATTTACAAGTAGCGGTCAATCGGCTTAAACCTGAAGAAATCACTAGACAGTCTACAGGAGAAGAATCAGCACCGGTGCGAGAACGAGTCCAAGTCGCACGCGATCGCACTCGTGACCGCTTCCAAACTGAACCCACTCTTCATTGCAATGCTCAGATGCAAAGCCATCATCTACGTCGATTCTGTCAATTAGATGAGACTTCCCGTAATGTATTAGAAGCAGCTATTCGCAAACTTGGTCTTTCTGCTAGAGGCACCGACCGTATTCTCAAAGTTGCCCGTACCATTGCCGACCTGAGTGGTGATGATGACCTTAAAACCGAACATGTTGCTGAAGCCATTCAATATCGTACTATTGATCGCATGCAATAAGATGCAATCAGGGGCAACGGATGGATGAACAGATGGGAATATAGGGAGTATAGCGCTACCCGCAAGGGCAAAAGGCAAAAGGCAAAAGGCAAAAGTTTACTATAACAGCCTTTCAGCTTGTATCAATGTCAAACACCTTAATGCGTAGTGCTATAGTAGGCAAGACGAGTTGAAGGCATGAAGCAAGTCAAAGCAGTTTTATGTGGATATTACGGCAAGGGCAACGGTGGCGATGAAGCATTGTTAGCGTCACTGCTGCAAATGCTACCAAAGTCAGTGAAGCCGATAGTCCTTTCCGGCAACCCCACTCAAACTCGTCAGCGCTATGGAGTGGAAAGTTGCGATCGCATGTCCACCCTACCAGTGCTCAAGGCCATGCGCCTTTCCGAACTATTCATCTGGGGGGGTGGTAGTTTAATCCAAGATGTGACTAGTGCCGCTAGCCCTCTCTACTACTGTGGTTTAATGGGATTAGCTCAAAGGATGGGTCTGAAAACAATTGCTTGGGCCCAGGGGGTTGGTCCAATTAAGCGTCGGCTGATTGGTTCGCTAGCCCAGCGGTCCTTTACCGGATGTACAGCAGTCAGTGTCAGGGATTATGGCTCAGCGACACTGTTAGCGGATTGGGAAATTCCCTTTATTATGGCTCCCGATCCAGTTTGGGCATTAGACTCCAAACCTGTACCAGGATTGTGGGATTTACCAGCACCAAGAGTAGCAGTTACTTTGCGATCGCATTCTACCCTAACTCCCAAACGCCTGAAGAATCTGACCCATGCCTTAGTGGATTTTCAGAAAGCCACACAAACCTGTATTTTATTAGTTCCTTTCCAAGCTTCCCGAGATTTGGCCATTGCCCAATCTATTGCGTCTGAGTTAACCGGTCCCCATCAGATCTTTTCTATAGAAGACCCTAGAGAATTGAAAGGATTATTTCGGGGGGTGGAAATGGCGATTGGCATGCGCTACCACAGTTTGATTATGGCAGCAGCGGAAGAATGTCGATGTTTTGCCCTCAGTTATGACCCCAAAGTTAACTACCTGATGGAGCAACTGGATTTACCTGGATGGGATGTTGCTAGTTTACCAGATGACCCCAATGTGATTAGTAAAACCTGGCTAGAACACTATGCTAATGGTGAAGCATTGACTAAAGATCAAATTCAGTCATTAGTAGACCGGGCAAGGATGCATCAGGATGTGCTGATGACAGTTTGTTAATTGTTAATTTTCCAAAGGGAGTAGGGAGTAGGGAGTAGGGAGTAGCTCACAGGGGTAGGTTTTTTACATTTGGGTAAAACATGGGACGACCCAGAGGGAGAGGAAAAGGAAAACAACGAACAAGCGATGCAGCGCCGACCTGCGGGGGTTTCCCCCACTCGCTATTGGATCAAGACAATGATGATTTTTAGCGATGCAGCGCGGTCTTGGGGGTTTCCCCCACTCGCTATTGCATCAAGACAACGACAATAATGGTATATTTTCTTATCCCCCACACCCCACACCCCACACCCCACACCCCACACCTGACGTCTTTGTAAAAAACCTACCCTTATGAGGTAGGGAGTAGGGAGTAGGGAACAAAAATTATCACAATTGATTTAGGAGCCCTATTGTTACTTGTTTATTTTTACTTTTTACTTTTGTAAGCATTCAGCTGACTGCTGAATGCTTACGTTTCTTTTTATAGGAATCGATAGTCTGTATACCCCTTTTCTATATCCTTGTCCCCTCGACCGTAAAATGTCTTAGGATTGGGTGTATTTAATTGGGCATCTAGTTCAAACCGTTTGGGTAAATCGGGATTAGCAAGGAACAGCTTGCCGAAGAAAACTAAAGGGAGCAGGTCAAAGTTGCAGAACAGATGAACTATAGCGTTTCTAGGACTCATGAGGTACACATTAGTTTTGACCTCTTCCCTCTTCCCTCTTCCCTGCTCCCTGCTCCCTGCTCCCTGCTCCCTAAAAACCAGAAATTTGTACCTCACAAGTAGTAGAATTGCTATATATACTATCAGAGCAAGCTAAAACCTGACGGGGGCTATAGCTTTAGTATAAATGTTCTGCATAAGTGACATGCTCCCTTCATTCATCATTAGAACTCATCCTTACTTATTTAGGACTACTTCGGGGTTAGTGACTCCTAATGGTGTTTTAATTTCTGGTTGAACTAAGGTAGTCATAAAGCGTTTATCGGTAATTTTGAGCTTGGGTTTCAAATAAATAGGCGTAAGTTCCATCTAGCTGCATCAATTCCTCATGAGTACCGCTTTCGGTAATAGAACCTTTATCCATTACATAAATGCGATCGGCCATTTTTACAGTGGATAGGCGATGACTGATTAGGATAGCAGCTTGGTCTTTTATCAGTTGACGGAACTTCTGAAAGACCTCATATTCTGCCTTGGGGTCCATAGCAGAAGTAGGTTCATCTAAAACTATTACCTGGGAGTCTCGTAGAAATGCTCTTGCCAAAGCGATTTTCTGCCATTGCCCGATACTGAGTTGTTCCCCTTGGTCAAATAGCTTACCTAGCATGGTGTCATAACCATTGGGTAAGGTATTGATGACTCGATCTGCACCAGAACGAAAAGCTGCTTTACTTATTTGGTTATCAGTGGGAGAAAGAGCAACATTACCCAACCAGATATTTTCCTGGGCAGTGAGATGATATTTCATATAGTCTTGGAAAATAACACTGATTTGCTGGCGTAGATGGTCGAGTTGAAATTGGCGTAAATCGATGCCATCAATAGTAATACTGCCAGAAGTGGGTTCGTATAAACGGCATAATAGTTTGATTAGGGTGGTTTTTCCCGAACCGTTTTCTCCTACTAAGGCAATAGTTTCTCCTGGTTGTAGCGTCAGGTTAATAGTTTTGAGGGCCTGACGAGTCGTATTAGCATATTGAAAACTAACATTATTAAAGACAATTCCCTTCTGTATCGGTTGCGGTACTAATTTGGGATGAGGTAGTTCGGTAATTTTGGGTTGGAGATCGAGAAACTCGTAGAGATTATTGAGAAATAAACTATCCTTATAAAACTCAGATAAGCCACCTAAAACACTACTAAAAGCACTTTGTCCCCGTTTAAATGCTTGATGATAGAGGGCTAAATCTCCTAGAGTAAGGAGACCTTGAACGGTTTGATAAATAATAAAACCATAGGCAGCAAGCATGATGATGCCACTAAAAGCCTGTGCCCCCAGGTTTGCCATAGAACGGCTTTTGGCAATAGTAAAGCTTTCTCGGTATAGTTGCCATCGCAACTGATGAAAGCGCTGACTAAAAACACTACCCAAATCAAACAGGCGAATTTCTTTAGCTGGTCTATCTCTAGTTAGCAAACCGCCATAATAGTTAGCTCGTCTTCTAATAGGCGTTCGTTCTCGCTGCCAATGATACATAATTTTGGCATATTTAAGACGCACTAACATAGTAGGAATGCCGACAACAAATAAAACTCCTGCAATTCCCCAATGAAAAGAAAGTAACAAGCCGACTATTGCTAATAAAGAAACGCTATTTTGACCAATTTCTGCCAGACGATGGAGAATTTGGTTCGGGAGTTCCGGAGCATCTCGTTGTGCCCGTTGCAACATATCGTAGTATTCGGCATTTTCATAGTACTCTAAGTCTACTGCCATCGACTTGTCATGAAGCATCCCTTCCATGTAGTCGGTAACTTTTTGAGACTGGAGAATACTAACAAGTTGAGATAGAGACTGGGAAACGCTAGTTACTAAGGTTACTCCCCCAGCAACAGCAAGCAGAAACATTATCTGACTGAAGGCGGCTTGTTTATCCGATAGGGTGAGGCTGGTAGCAACTGTATCTACAACTAACTTGGTCAGATAGAGCAAGGCTAGGGGTAGTAACCCTTGGACAATAATTAGAATGACTTTGATAGTGGTTAAAGTAGGCGCACTATGCCAGACAAACAGAAGTGCGCGTTTAATTCTAGGCATTTCTAGCACTTATTATACTCATGAGGTACAAATCTCTGGGTTTTAGGGAGCAGGGAGCAGGGAGCAGGGAGCAGTTAATAGGCAAGATGCAAAAGGAATCCCCCCTAGCCCTTAGTAAGGGAGGCGGGCAAGAGGTAAAAAATAAGGTGTACCTCATAGCTATGAGAAACGCTAGAGTTGTTCTATAGTTAAAAAGCCTTCTTGAATAAATTTAGTCGCTAAATCAATTTTTCCTTCGTCAGTAACTAGTCCGCCAATATCTTTAACAGCAAAAGATTGGGATTGTAATAGGGTATTAATTGAAGGTTCAGTAAAGCGTGGAAAATCGAGTTTCTTTCCGTAGAATTTTACGTATACATTTTCGTCATCTCGCTCTAGTTTATAAAAGATATTTGGTCGTTTAGCTAAAACGGAATTTAAGGTGAGTTGGTTGACTTGAATCGAATCTTTAAACCGATTTTGATCTTCGGAGCGTTTGCTATCGATATACTGGTCAAATTTTCGTTCTAGAATCTCGTCTAGGTCTAGATTATTAATTAAAGATTGAGTAAGACTCAAAAAGTCTTGCTTGAACTGACTCTGATAACTTTCCGCAGTTATGCCGTTGGGAACAGCTTTTCTAAATTCGGCTTTCTCTTCCGCTAATTCAGCGATTTCTTGCAGGATTTCAAACCAATAGTTAGGATGGAAACCCAAGGTGATATGAACCGAAGCGGTATCGGTAGTTACGGCATCGTGAATTAAACCTCTGGGAATATATAATAAATCTCCTGGTGTTAATTCCACTTCAAAAGTAGGCTCCCCTAATTCATATTTGTCTTTTATTTTGCAGTGGGGTTGTTTGCGAGACGGTAATTCAATGGGCGTGTTATATAAACGCCATACTTTTGTTCCCGTAGTTTGCATGATGAAGACATCGTGGTCATCGTAATGAGGAGAAAATCCTTGGGAATTGTGGGGAGTTATGTAGATATTAAACTGTAAGCGAAATTTTAATTCTTTTTCTAAGTCGCTACAGTAGTTAACTAATTTTATAATTGAGCTATTCCCAGAATTAATAATTAGGGTTTTACCCTGATTGAAGAGAACAAATAAGGTATCATTATTGGCAATTGATGAATTGCGATGGGTCCATTTGTAGGCTGGCAATTCGTCTCCTTTTTCAACTACTCTGAGGCAGTTTGATTGTAAAGATTTATTTTGGAAGAATAAATCGATATCGTCAGTATTGAGGATGGCATCGTAATAGGTTGGATTATTTCTGGCAATGTGAAGGTAGTTTTTTTCGTAGTAGTGTTGGAAGAATTCTTCTGAGGTAAATGGGTGAATTAAGTTTTCAAATTTGGAATATGTAGTCAGTTTCTCATAAGAGAGACTGACTAGTTTATTGGCTATAGTTTTGATTTCGGTTTTCATGGTTATGTCCTTGTTCTAATTTACAGCGTTTTTCATAGCTATCAGGTACACAGTATTTTTTCCTTCTTACCTCTTACCTGCTCCCTGCTCCCTGCTCCCTGCTCCCTGCTCCCTGCTCCCTACTCCCTGCTCCCTGCTCCCTGCTCCCTGCTCCCTGCTCCCTAAAACCCAAGAATTTGTACCTCACCCAATTACTGCTGTAATAAGTAAACATCTTGAGCCGACTGATGACTTGTTTCTATTTTTTGCTCAACCCAAGTAATTAGCTTGTTGAGTATCCTAAAGTCTTTCGGTTTTTCTATTTTCCATAGCTCGACTTGATTAATTAATTGTAGACACTGTTGAAAATAATGCTCAAGGGTTTTCCCTGCCAATAGTTGACTGGGTAAAGGAAAGAAACGCGCCAAAGTTAAAAAAGCATCGTTTCCTGCCATGGGAGTAACCTTAAAATCCCTACCATCTTCTAAGAAGAAGATATGAGCCAGAGGAAAGGGTTGAGTGGGAAAATTTTCTGGTTTCCTAATTACTCGTTTGCGGGAACCAGGATAGAGAGTTGGTAACGTGGATATATCGTAACCAAGTCCTTCTACTGTTGGTGGCCAGATTTTGATCTGGGGGAAAGCGGGATATACCATTGGTTTATCCCCTGAATTCAAGTCGATAGCAACCATGTCGTCAGATACAACTGTGTAACCGAGTTTGGCAAAAGCAGCAGCAGTGGTAGATTTACCCGCACCTGGACAACCAGCAAATATCACTACCTGTTCGCCAATTTTTACCGCACTGGCATGCAGGAGAAACAAGCCTCTTTGATAAAGAATTAAGCCTAATGCTTCGCTTAAGATATAGAGGCTTAATCGTTGCGGATCGATATCATCTGAGTCAGGATCGACGATGATAGTATCACCGTTTTTTGCGAGTAAGGTTGCTATGCCATGCCATCGCAAATAGGCTTCTTGAGTGTTGCCACCAAAGTGAGCTTCTTTGCCTTGACGGTTAATGGAAGTTGGTTCTAATTGTGGTAGTTTAACTTTACCTTTTTCGATGTAAATATCGGCTGTATTTTTACTTTTTGTTAGTTCGTTAAGTAAGAATACTGACTGAATAGTTAATCCATAAGCTTGGTAGTGAAACATTTGTTGATAGAGTTTTGCAATTCTAAAGATTTAATTGACTAATCATTTCTAGGATTTAAGTATCCACAGTAGAGTGGACATTGTCCACTCTACTAGGTCACGTATTATGTGAGTTAAAAAAAATATTGCATATCAAGGCTCTCAGGCTGTCCCAAAACCATAAACAATAGTAATGTGAACATAGTTACGTCCTTTTAGCAGTTAACTCACATAAGGCGTAATTAATTAAATTTCATCAAATACCAAGTACAGGATGAAGATTTAATTAGGTTTTTAATTATCGGGATCGTTGGCATTAACGGTGCCGCCAAATCCATCATGAACAACATCAGGAACACCAGGTGCAAAACTATCAACAGGATTTGAATTATTGAAGTCGTTGACGGCTGCATCGCTTGTGCCCAGGGCATCACTGGGACTTCCTCCGGTTCCAAGGGTAAGGCTCTTCATTGTTCCATAATTTTTGAGAGTTGGTTGTTCATAAACGAGACTATTCATCTTGTTTTCCATGTTTTCGATGTCAATGCTCATTGGTTTACTCCTTGAGTAGTTTTATTTGTTAAGGCGATTGCCGGAAAATAGTTAAGTATAATTAGTCGATTAACTTTAACCAAAGTGATAAGTAAATCGCCGAATTTATCATCCTGGCTTCTCGCCTTCTCTGCTGCCATTTAGCCGCAGAGTTTGAAAACTTTTGATAGTCTTATTGTACAGCATTGGTATTTAGGTAATGGAATAAATTTGAGTTTTGATCTAACAATAAATTTTAAATCAAGCCTTTTTCAGTAGAAATGCCATAGGTAAGGTGGGCATTGCCCACCTTACGATTTATTGAGTTGTTGATTGGTGGATTAGGTTGGATTGATAAGTTATGGTTGAGTTTGAATGATTATCGCCCCCTAACCCACCCTAGGATCAAGCGATCGCATTAGTTAGAGATCGCCATCTTGTTATCAAGAATCAGGATCACTTTGAAATCCAGTTCCGTTATGGGCATCAGATGGGAAATCAGATGAGTTAGAACCACCAAAATCATTCGTGGCATTATCAATAAGCGGCGAGTTCCCGCCGTCGCTCAGCCCCATGGCATCACTGGGACTTCCTGCGGCTCCAAGGGTAAGGCTCTTCATTGTTCCATAATTTTTGAGAGTTGGTTGTTCATAAACGAGACTATTCATCGTGTTTTCCATGTTTTCGGTGTCAATGCTCATTGGTTTACTCGTTGAGTAGTTTGATTTGTTAAGGCGATTGCCGGAAAATAGTTAAGTACAATTATTCGATTCACTTTAACCAAAGTGATAAGTAAATCGCACAATTAATCATCCTGGCTTCTCGCCTTCTCTGCTGCCATTTAGCCGCAGAGTTTGAAAATTTTTGATAGTCTTCTTGTACAGCATTCGTATTTATGTAATGGAATAAATTTGATTTTTGCTCTAACAATAAATTTTCAATTACACTGCTTTCAGCAGTTTCCATCCTGTTGATAATAAATCCATAAAAATCCACCTTGCTTCTGCGCCGACGAACCTCTTCAGGCAATATATCCTTCATTGCCCTTCGCATTACACCGCGCCCAAAACCATTACAGTATTTCAAATGAGCGGGTGCTGCTAAACACAACTCAATAACTCTTTTATCTAAAAAAGGATGACGAGGTTCGATGCTAACTGCTGCACTAATCCCATCAATTTGTTCGCTACCTTCCTGCATATTACCGGAAGTTATGCCTCGGTAATGGTTTAAATATTCAGTAGGTAAGTAGCCAAATTGATAATTGAACTCATCTCGGAGTAATTTACCTAATTTAATAGACTTTGCCAGGTTTTTTGCAATAATTGCATTGTAGTAATTCCAGTTTAGCATACGAAAATTGTTATAGATGCTTCGTAAAAATAACTTAATATTTCTGGGCGGATTAAACTGCCAATAGTTAGCGGATTTATAAAAGATACTAATATAGTTATGCCATTCAACATTTTTAATTAATTCTGTAGCATAAGGCACAATATATTGATATAAATCTGCCTCAATTTCCTTAGCACTATCAGACTTATTTTGATAACGACTTTCTACTATTTTTCTAACCGTTTCCCATTCCCCTAATTCCAGTAACTCATGAGGATAATCCGTACCGTGGGAAACAATAGTATCCCCATCATGTCCCGTTAAAACCACCCTTGCACCTTGTTGTTTGACCTCCTGAACAATCGCCAGTAACATGGCTGGGGTAGGCATTTGTACTGGTTGGTCTAACCAAGGGGTAACGGTTTGAGCAGCACTAATGGGATTACCTACTTTCGCAACATGATGGTTAAAACCACCCTGGGCCAATACGGTATCTACATAAGCCGTCTCATCAGCCGAAGGCGTATCACAATCAGAATAAATCGTTAACAATTCTGCATCACTATCTTTCTCCCGCAACAAATTCCGCGCCACACAACTAACGGAAGAAGAATCGACACCACCACTGAGAGTAGACGCTACTGGGTAAGCACTCCGCAGACGACACCCTATCGCTTCGGTAAATCGCTTGCGGAATTCCTCCACATAGTCAGCATCAGTCTTTAACGTCTGCTGTATCTTCTTTGCTTCGGCATCTAAATCCCAAAAAGACTGGGATTCTATCCCTTTCTGGCTCACTTCCATCCAGTGGGCGGGAAGCAGACGCAGAATATCTTGATAGAAAGTATCGGGCTTTAATTTGGCAAACCCACTTAACTGACAAAGATAAATACCAACTTTGGCTTCATTGACGTTACGGGGTACTGCATCTAAACAGAATAGTCCTTTTATTTCCGAAGCAAAGACAAACAATTTACCGGGTTGATAGTGATAATAAAATGGCTTAACCCCCATATAATCTCTGGCACAAAACAATAGCTGCTTACGCTTATCCCAGATAGCAAAAGCAAAATCACCAATTAGCTTACCAGGACAGTCTCGCCCCCATTTCTCGTAAGCAGCCAAGATTAAATCGCTATCAGTAATTTTTTCGGCTGGGCGGTCACTTAAACTCAATGCAGAGATAAGCTCATCTCGGTTATCAATGCGAGCATCCGCTGTCAGTATTAAATTACCAGTGCGGTCTTTTAAAGGTAATTGCTCTAATAAAGATTCAGGTGTCGTCCATAACATCCGATGTCCTAAACCCACAGAGCGCTCATCGCACCAAACCTCAGCACCATCTGGTCCCCGGTGCGCCAACACATCCACCATGCGCCCGAGCTTTTCGCGCTCCACGGGGCGACTATCAAGATTGTAAATACCTACAATTCCACTCATAATCTAACTCCTTGATTAGAGTACAGCTACTTATAGCGCTACGCGCAAGGCAAAAGGCAAAAGGCAAAAGGCAAAAGTTGACTATAATAGCTTTTCAGCTTGTATCAATCTCCTAAGCTTAATGGGTAGTGCTATATACCCTTTTTGATATAGGGATCGGTGTAGGAATTGTGATAATTTTTGTTCCCTATTCCGTACTCCCTACTCCCTACTCCCTACTCCCTACTCCCTACTCCCTACTCCCTACTCCCTACTCCCTGCTCCCTGCTCCCTGCTCCCTGCTCCCTGTTCCCTGTTCCCTTTGCTACAGCCTGCTAAACTGAACTCCAAAATGTTTGACGACGCTTAAGGCGCTTGTGAATGCGATTTTTCAATAGCAATACCAGCACAATACTAGTCACAGCGCCATATCCACATGCACCTACAAGAGCACCAGGTACACCGTCGATTACGGTTCTGATGCTGAATTCTAATCCTCCTTTGACTGCTCCCCCTAAAGCGCTTGCAGGTATCCACCAATTTGCATGTTGTATGAAGCGCCGCAACTGGAGCCATTGAAAAATTCCAATGATAGTCCATTCTAGGAGTCTGAGTAGAACACTAGCCCAAAATACCTGCACCCCGATCGGTACTCCTCCTATTTCCATGTCTCCTTCAGGAAGCATGGTTGCAATCCAATTCCTAACGCCAAATAATTGAATCAGAATCGAGTAGATCGTCCAACCCCAAATACTGGTAAGTATCCACCAACCCAAATTGCGAATGTATCGCCGCAACACAAGCCACTGGGTGAGTGCAAACACTGTCTCGAAAAAGAAGGAGAACTCTTCTATCCCCTCACTGACAACGTTGGCTAATATCCACAATGACACCAAAGCCAAATATGAGAGGATGGCCTGTTTCCTAAGATTATCATCATTCGATTTCAAGTTTTGTGATTTACTAATTCCCATCATTGATCACCCCTCTATGGCTATTTGATGTTTGACTACGTTGATTACGAAATACACCACTGAGCACAATTCCTGTCGCCAACAGCCCAATCATTCCCAGGCCATTCCACAAGACATAGATAGGCACAAGCTCTTTCCCCAAGAATCTACCTTCGTGAATCGCCATCATAATTTGTGCATATTTCCTGGGCATACCAAACCAAGTATTGCCGATACGGTAAACGATACCCGTAATCGTAGTGAGGAATAAAGGCAAAAAAAGAATTGGAGCTAGTGTGCGGTGAAGTTTAAGGAGAGTACGCTTTTTCATAATCTATTTCTTTCAAAGGATGACATGGGAGTGAATCGAGAAAGGTCAGTCAGATCACCAATCACGATTTGTCCCTGACTTTCTACCCAAGCATGAGCCTCAAATTGTCCTTGCTCTCCCTTAGCAACCCCAATTCGCAGTTCAGCTGAGTAACGACACTGACTCATCAGAGTTTCCGTCGTTAAAGCTCTAGCTAAACATTTAGCATTACCAGGGAGATAACGGCTGCTACGATTCACCGCCTCAACAATTTGGTCTGTGGTAGGGGAATATCGTCGTAACCCGACAGGATTTGCTTGACTGATAATTGCTAAAAGTCGTCGTAAGGTCTTAAATGGCAACGACCACATCCCCAATCTGACTAATGCCAGCAATACAAAGGCTTTGATGAAAAGTTGGCGCTCTGTATGGGTAAGGCTTAAGAACTTACGTAGCTGTTTCATCCCCTACCTCAATTAGTCCTTCAGTATCCAGTTCCTGGAGTAATCCCAAAATGTCATTTTCGCATTGCTCAGGCTCCACGTGGTACTTTGCTAAAATGGCATCCCGAATTTCATTAACAGTCTTTGGTTCCTGAATCAGATTCCAAATACTGGTACCTACAGCATTGAGACCAAAGTACACTCCAGACTTGAAGTTGAGAATAATCGTTTCTCCAGTAAAATCGGAAGATAACTGTTCCTTAATTGCTACTACCGTTGAATCAGCTTTTACCATGCTCTATAAAACTCCTGAAACTGAATGTATCTAGCCATAATAAACCGGGTATCCTTGGTAATTTGTGACCAAGGATTAAGTGCAAATTTACAGATAATTAGTATCAAAAAAAATTATCTGACTCTTACACAAAGACAGAGGATGACGAATTATACCAATTACACCTGATGAGATTGAGAAGGATCAAACTATTAAAATTTACTTTTAAATAGCAGCGTCAAACAGACTGCGAGGATATTTTAAAAGTACCTTGGTTTACTTCCAAGCCTTGATTTTAATGGCTGAATGCCTTATTATTCCAAGGTCATGGAATGGCTTTTAACTAGTCTAGAAAACCTTAAAACATCCTCTAATAACGAGACTTCGTTATTAATTTCATATTTCCTAGGTTTTATCCTAAAAAAAACACCATTTAGCGAAGCTAATTTATTGTAGATATTGCCCTGAAAAGATTGAACATATATAGAAAAACCCTTTCCCGTTAGGTATGTTTTATTGCCCTGAAAACATACCTTTATCCAAGTAAAATGAACAGGCTATTTATCTAAGTATACTCAACATTCTGCAGTTTAAAGCTGAGACGATAATATTGTTATTTTTATTTACATTTGCACTCTGTAATCTAGGGTGGGCAGTGCTTTCGACAGATTCCGAAGCTTGCAAAGCGCGTTGAGAGGCACTGCCCACCCTAGGATTAATCACTAGGATTAATCACAATAGTGCCAGATCTCAGATTAAGGGTTTGTACAGGAAATTAACCTGTGATAAAAAGATAAAATTGATGCAAATTCCCTATTTATAATTTTCTCTCGTTACTAGATAAGTAATCATTTAGTATTACTCATTTGTAAGCAGTAACCTTGGTCAATTAGTGTTCCGTGTAATCCTGGATGAATGACTACTATAACTTTCATGAGTTTTTCATAAAATCCTGACAGAGCTAAAAATTTTTGATGAATTTTTCTTGAAGACGCTAAATATACCTGAGGTCAATTGCCACATCTATCTTGAGAGGGATGATTTAGATGGTGCCAGCGAATAGCACTCAGGTTCATGTAGTTCATGTAGGATCGGCAGTGCTATTGACGCGATTCTTTTGCTTGTCATCAGGTTGCTAGAGACTGCCCACCCTATTTCAGTCCTAAGAGAAGCAAAGTAGTTCATGTAGGGTCGGCAGTGCTTTTGAGGCGATTCCGTTGCTTGCCATAGTTTATGTAGGGTGGGCAGTGCTTACTAAGGCGATTCCGTTGCTTGCGATCGCGTAGCGTGACCTACGGTCAATCGCCTTTAAGCACTGCCCATCGGAAGATTAATCTTAGAATCCCCTTTTTTCAAAGAGGGGAAATGTCAAAAAAAGTCAGCTTGGCTTTACGATTCAGACTGTTGCAGCATAAACAAGCAGTAAGTCCCAAACAGGATCACTGAAATCATCACAAAGATCAGAGCACCTTCCTGACTGTGCCAATAGTCAAAGGCTGCTTGACTGGAGGGGGCTGCGAGGTGTGCCAGTATCGCTATCCTAATCCCATTGACGATAAAACCCAGGGTAGCGGCAACGATGGGCACAATAATTTTTTGGCTGCCAGAGGTGGGGAACATTACCAGCACAATCACAGCTAATCCGAGCATGTAGATGATTAAGTTGAGACCAGAACATGACGGGACGACTTCAACGCTACCCTTGGGAAGGATAATGTAAGAATCTTGCAACACGACATTTGCTCCAGAGTACCACAGCAGGAAAGCCGAGAATTTGGCGGTAATCGGAGTGATATTAGGCAGATAGGGCAGCAGAAGTTTGGGAACACCTAGGGTGAAGAGGATGAGGAGTTCTTGCCAATATTGTTTTAAGCCCCGAAAGCCAGAGGCAAGCAGGACGAGACCGAAGACGGAAATAAAGGGTGAAAAGCCAAGGAATTTTTCGCTAGGGTGACCAGCACTCTTGATAAGAATCCCTGCAATCAGCAATGCACCAAATAAAAAAGGGACAATGCCGCTGCCGAGTTTAATTTGGTAGCGTTTGTCCCAAAGAGTGGAACAGGCTGCCAGCCAAAAGACAATGCTAAGAGCAAGGTGAGAGGATTTTTCGGCTCTGAGATTGAGAGTTAGGTGAATGGCAATCAAGCCTGCTCCTATTGCTAAGAGCAATAACGCAGGAATGTTTAATTGTTTAACCAGGGAAAATCGAGCCGCTTTCATATCATTGGGGTAGTTTTACCGAGATTGTATTTTAGGCATAAATTCAAAAAAAATATATTCTTAAAATCAATTATTTTATAATTATATATTGCTAAATGACGTACTCAATTTTACATTTAATTTATTTATCTCAATGACGCATTTAGTATGAGCCATTGAGATAATTTTTATTATAAATATAGCTTTTATAGGATTTATGAGGTATGGTTTTTAACCTCAAAGTCCCCCTTGATAAGGGGGACCAACGGGGGATCCCTTTGTACTTCATGGCATAGATAATTGCTATAATCAAAATCCAGTGTCAAATATGAAGACTCGCAAATAGACCAAATCCCTTAGGCAAAAGAAACTTACCGATCTTTACAGCTCCGACTACGCCATTCGCGATATCCTTAACACCCACTTGCGTCATCTCTTCAACTGAACCATAGGTTTCTAACTTTGGTGTATTCCATTCCTGTTTCATCTCATTAACTCCTTTTTTTTGAATAATTCAACAAGCAAAATAACCCTTATTTGTCAGCAGTAAAGAACCGCGAACATCTTCTTCCACGACCTTTATCAACTTTGATAACAAGCTCAAGTTGCGAGGCCGCCGTAAACAAATAACTTCGCAAGATTGAGCAAGACTAGCACAGCTTTCAAACTGCATCACCTCCCCAGAACTAAATAACTTCATCAACTCCGAATGCTGCATCAAAGCTATTAGTTTTGCTTGCTTTTTCATCGGCTCGCACTTGACCTCGGAGCCAGAAGCCAATAAATAAATCCGACTAATCGGTAAGGATCTTTGCGGAAAATTTCGTCTTAACCGCAAACCCCGCTTTTCTAACTTTGGATGCAACTGCCACAGGGACTCCCAATCATAACCCAGTACTTCTGCTACCTCCCGACTGATCTTAATTTGAGGAAATCCAGGGGCAAGCATAGGCTTTCCCTCCTCCCAGCTCACTGGAGCTATATCATCGGCAACCACTGCATATCCCTGGGCCTGCAATGCTGCAGCAATGGTTGACTTTCCCTCACCAGAGTTGCCCAAGAATAAAACAGCCTTCCCATCGATTTCTACGGCACTAGCATGAAGTACTAACGGGCTCCGCTGTTGCAGCAAAATCGCCATTACGGTACCCACCAACGCCAGTCGCAGCTTTAACTCATCCACATCCGGTGCTGGAATGACGACAATCTTGCATCCCCCTTGCACCAAAAACACACCTGCCTCCTTGACATAGACGACCGCTTCCTTCCTTTCTACTTGAAGTGCTAAGGGCTGCTCGATTACCTCCTGGGGTACATAGTCAAACACAGAACCCACCTGATCGATAGTGATAGTGACATCGCTCTTATCCTCTGCGGGCACAAACTCCGGAATCGGTAGCACTGAGCGAATCCCTAACCCATAAGCGACGTAGGAAAACCAATTAGAGTCCCTGTGACCTAAAACGTTAGTAAATGGCAACATAAGTCTGGAAGAGTATAGTTTAAAATTAGCTTTGTTTACTCCCAACCTTTGATTTGAATGACTGAATGTATTTTTATGCCTATGTCATTGAATGGCTTGGAGGTATAGCGCTACGCCCAAGGCAAGAGCCATGCATGCATGCATGCAAAAGTTCATGTAGGGTGGGCAGTGCTTTCGATAGATTCCTTTGCTTGCCATAGGTTTGGTAGTTCATGTAGGGTGGGCAGTGCTTGATAAAGATTCCTTTGCTTGCCATAGCCTTGGTAGGCACTGCCTAGGCTGTTCACTTTGTCCTAGGGCCCGAGGAAAAAGTTTATGCACTTTTTCTGTAAGGTAACGAGACCGTGGGTCGCTTGCGATATATCGATTGTAGGCTCAGAGCGTTGCTCACGATCCCGGCATGAACAATTAGAACCGAAAAATGCCCAAAATACACAGCCTAGGCACTGCCCACCCTAGGATCAATCGTAGATTAATCACAATGGTGCCAGCTCTCAGATTAAGGGTTTGTATAGGAAATTAACCGGTGCCAAAAAGAGACAATGGATGCAAATTACCCATTTATAATTTTCTATCGTTACTAGATAATTAACCATTTAATTATGACTCATTTATAAGCAGTAAGGTTGATCAATGAGTGTTCCGTGTAATCCCGGATGAATGAGTACTAAAACTTTCCTGAGTTTTTCATAAAATCCTGACAGAGCTAAAAATTTTTGATGAATTTTTATTAAAGACGCTAAATATATAGCAAAGGGAACAGGGAGTAGGGAGTAGGGAGTAGGGAGTAGGGAGTAGGGAGTAGGGAATATCGCATCAAAATTATCTCAATTCATTTAGGTTCATGTAGGGTGGGCAGTACTTTTGAGAGATTGACGAAGCTTGCCATCGCCTTAGAGGTTGTCTGAGAAGTATTATTTGCTACATCCAAGCCCCCGTTGGTCCCCCAAGCGAGGGATTGCTCGCTTGGGGGACTTTTAGAAGCCAATTGACTCTTCCCCCCAAGCGAGGGATTGCTCGCTTGGGGGGCTAGGGGGGCAAAATTCAGTATCAAAAAACTTGGGAGATATCCTCTTAGTAGCCACTGCCCACCCTAGGATTAATCAAACGAGTAGCACTCAGTTCATGTCGTGCAACTACGGTGGGCAGTGCTTTGGACAGATTCCTTTGCTTGCCATCCCCTTGATAGGCACTGCCCACCCTACGATTAATCACTCTTACCTTTTGCTAGCATGCCTATTGCCTGTTCCCTGTTCCCTATTCCCTTTGCGATATACCTTAGGAAAAAAAAATCGGTCAAGCTCTGGTTAACTCCAATGCTTGACCGAATTCTATGGTATTAGCTTCCAAAAGTACAGCTGAGCTGCACTCAAATCTAGATAACTCCTGATCAATTAGTACATTCTGGTCGAGTTAGTCAGCTATCAGCTATCAGCTATCAGCTGACCACAAAACAACCTTCACTATTCATTGTCGCCAGGGCGTAAAACCCTGGCAAAATCCTATCCTAGTCTACGTAAAAATAGCGAATCAAAAAGGTCATAACCTCACCAGGCTTTCCGGTAGGCTCCGGAGTGCTCCACTCGTCGGGATAGGCGTATTTAAGGGAATAAATGGCATAAATTGTTTTCTTAACCTCCTCAGGAGAACCGACCAATATGTGCTTGACTTTCTTAGATTTGCGACTTGGGTTTTCAGAGTTCGGATTAATGTTTTTGCTCATTGGAAACTATACCTTTAAACTGTGTATAATATTAATATATTAATATATTAATCATTTGTCAAGGGGTTTAGGAATTTTTTTTATTACGAAATATGCAGATAATTTGGGAAGTGTGGGAAGTGTGGTGGGAAGGGTAATAAGGAATAATAAATAGTTTTTATTTTTATACATTTTTGATATAATTAATCCTAGGGTGGGCAGTGCATAAGACAAATTGTCAACCTTTGGATAGGTTGACTAGGCACTGCCCACCGACAGAGACTTAACTATAAAAAAGTAATCATAATTAATCGTAGGGTGGGCAGTGCATAAGACCAATTGTAAAGCTTAAAATAGGTTGACTAGGCACTGCCCACCGACAGGGACTTAACTATAAACAACTAGAAATTAATAAGATGAATTGTAGGGTGACCAGGGCAGGTAGGGGAGTGAAAAACAGGCAATGCCCACCCTACAAAATGCGATTGACCGAAGGTCACGCTTCGCGATCGTACTGTGAGTTTTGGGAAATGTGTAATTAATTTTGTTCACCTTCTTAAACAAAAATAAATGACTGAAGCGCCAAATCGCACCATCCCATCAGGATTGCCTGGAGCAACTCCTAGGGGTAAGAAAACTGAGGTTAGCTCTCGTGCTAGCGGAGAGATGCAACGTCAGCTAAGACGAGAAAATGAATCTGCCACAATCCTTGCCTTAATGGGATATGATGTAGAACAGAATCCACCCACTCTTCCCAATGGCAAAAACCCTGACTACAAAATTGAGGGGCAAATATTCGACCATTACACCCCACCCACTTCCAACCCAGACCAAATTCGTAAAGGTATAAGTAGAAAGGTCAAGAGAAGACAAGCAGAGAGAATTGTACTTAATCTTGATGACACCAATGTAAATCCTGATGAATTACAGGATATCCTGGCCAGAAAACCAATCGACAATCTTAAGGAGATTATTATGATAATAAATGGTAAGGTTATCCCATTTTTCCCCTAGCCATTGTACAGACAGGAGAGATTAGCATGGCTTTAGATTTTGACCTAGAGATGGTAACTGAGCTTAAGCCTCAACAAGCCTTAAACATCTTAGCTACAAAGTTAGCTTTAGAGTGGCAACAAGACAACTTAAAAGCATCAGGAATACTTATTAATGCTGATGTAGAAGATCGATGGGAACAAGATGTTACTGAGGAAAACTTTGGTTTTCGACCTACTTTAGTTGTTGGTTTTCGGATTAATCCCAATCAAGATTATGAAGGGGGCTTGCGTACTCTGATCCGAGCAACCATAACTTTGCTACAGCAGACTGTCGGAGAAGCTGTTTTGCTATTTAATTATGAAACGGTTGTATTGCAGCGCTTGGGAGATAAATTAATCTTAAATGAAGAGATGCTGGAGCCTAGTATTATTTCTGAAATAGACCAGTTTAAATTAACCTATGAGTTGCAGGTTTTCCCTTGTTCTGCCTGATTTAGATTAACTGTGGGTAGTTTGGCTTTTTGGTGGGCATTGCTCAGGTAAATTCGGACAGGTAGGGGAGTGGGAAATAAGCAATGCCCACCCTACAAAATACTAGGCACTGCCCACCGACAGAAAATTAACTATAAAAAAGTAATCATAAATAAGTAATCGTAGGGTGGGCAGTGGCTATGAGCAATTGTCAACCTTTGGATAGGTTAACTAGGCACTGCCCACCGACAGAAAATTAACTATAAAAAAGTAATCATAAATAAGTAATCGTAGGGTGGGCAGTGGCTATGAGCAATTGTCAACCTTTAGATAGGTTAACTAGGCACTGCCCACCGACAGACAATTAACTATAAAAAACTAGAAATTAATAAGATTAATCCTAGGGTGACCAGGACAGGTAGGAGTGGAAAACAGTATCTGCGGTTGGTGGGCATTGCTCAGGTAAATTCGGGCAGTTAGAGGAGTGGGAAACAAGCAATGCCCACCCTACAAAATGCGATTGACTTGAGCAATATGATTACCAGTTTCAATAATAGCAGCCAAGGGTAATACAAACGTTGTCGATGCTTTTTCTTCTTTTTCCAAAAGCTCAACAACTCGCTGCTTATTCCATTTATTATTACCAGACCCACAAGTCTCTTTTCCAGGAACTTCTAGGTAAACGCAGAGAATCGATGTATCGATAATCAGAACCTTCCTCATGTCTATAGTGGCTTAGGATCAGAAATATTCCTTTCAATAGCTCCTTTAGTCACTAGGTTTCCCAAGGAACCAGATGCCATCAATTTAGGTAAATTATCCATAGTTTCTAGAAGCGTGAGTGTGCTTTCTCCAGTTTCTGAATCCCGGTGTGCTACAACTACGAAGGGAATCATTTCTGGTCCTAAAGCATCTAGCAAAGCCGGATTGTGAGTAGTGACTAATATGTCGATTTTTCTTTTTTCTCCAATTTCTTTGAGCATGGTTATCAGCAGATGTAACCGAGATGGATGCAATCCATTGTCTACATCTTCAATTACTAATTGACTCCCTTCTGGTCGTGTGATAAGTGCGGTAATAATTGCTAAGAAATGCAGGGTTCCATCCGACATTCCTCGCGCATCAATTTCTGTAGTTTGACCAGGTTTCCATTCTTCCTTACAGTAGAGCATAGCATCTGTACCAAACTTTCCTACTGGTTCCGCCCAAACTTCCTGTATATCTCGTTCTGGCAGATATTTCAAGTAAGCAGACACCGTTGAGTCAAACTCCTCTTTTTGCTCTTTAGGTAATGCGGCTAGCACTCCAGCAATATTAGAGGCATCACTCTCAATCCGATCAGAAAGCGGTGAATAGTTCCGCATTCTGCCAGGAATAGGATTAAAAATAAAAATATTTTCTATAATTGTACAAACCTTTCCAATTATATTTTTAATATCGGCATTAGAGTTTATTCCCCTAAGTATACTCAAAATAGAATTAGAACCTTTCCAGAAATTTATCAAAAAAATTTGTTCTTGCTCTAGCAATTTAATCTGAATACCTTTATCTTGAGTTCTAGGATAAGATACTTGGAACAAACTAGTTTGAGTAAGGATTTGATTACTATCTGGTGAATAGACCTGGCGAATTAGAGATTCATCAGATAAATGAACAAGTGGTTTGGTTTCTACTGTAATACTATAAAGGTAATCGGTTTCATCATCCTCTCCCTCAACCACAACTTTCAAGGTAAAGTGAGATTCTGGCTTGAGTGACGCCCACTCTACTCCACCTCGAATCCCAGGAAACGCAGCATCCCCTGCCAAAGCGGATCGAATCTCCTTTCCAAACACTATTCGTTTTAAAAATTCCAAAGCATCAATTAGATTAGATTTTCCACTAGCATTCGTTCCGATTAACACAGTCAGGGGATCAATCGGGAGTTCTGCATAACGGAAGCTTTTCCAATTTTTCAAAATAAGTTTCTTAAGCATTTCCTACCTCAAACCGTTCCCAGCCAGTGCCTTGATAACCAAAGGTGAACAGGTCTGGATGCAAAATTTCTGCTATCATTTCTACTGAATCGACTAGTCTTGGTCCTGGACGATTGAAATACGCATTACCATCAGTAACAAAAACCTTCCCCTGGCGTACCGCTTGCAAACTTGACCACTGCGAATGGTGAGCCATCTGTTGGGTTTCTTGTTTTGTGCGTTCCAAATCAAAGCCGCAAGGCATTACAATAATGACCTCTGGATCAGCTTTTACTAAAGCATCCCATTCCAGATAAGGGGAATGTTTCCCTAAAGCCCCAAACAGAGGATTACCACCTGCAATTGTCACTAATTCAGGAATCCAGTTACCAGCAGCCATCAGAGGATCAGTCCACTCGATGCAAGCAACAGTAGGGCGGTCATTTTCCGACATTTCCTGTGTCTTTTGCCTACAGGTTTCGACGCGAGACTGTAATTGCTTCAGTACAGATTGTGACTCTACTCCCAGGATGGTAGCAACTCGCTCAATATCTGCCCAAACTTCTGTTAGCAAGTTTGGCTGCAAGGAAATTATCTGAGGCTGGCTATTAGTAAGGTTGGCAACTGCTTTCTCGACCACATCGAAGTTGACAGCACAAACATCACATTGATCTTGAGTAACAATGTGGGTTGGTTGCAGTTGTTCTAAAACATCAGTTTTTACTTGGTAAATACTCAAAGCACGTTTTACCAGATTGTTTATATCATCATCAATCTCGGCACTAGGTTTATTGCTGTTGATTTGTGCCTCGGTGCAGACAGGTCGATTTTTGATGGTTGCAGGATAGTCGCATTCGTGGGATCGCCCCACAATGGCATCAGCTAATCCTAAAGCGGCCACAATTTCCGTGGCACTGGGGAGCAGAGTAACAATTCTCAGGTTTTGTGAAAGCATAGTTTAGATGTTGATAAATTCAGGAGTTGGTAGTGGCACACACGTAGGGATTTTAGCAGCTCTTGTAGCTCTTGTAGGGTGCGTTAATGAAATGTAACGCACCGTCTATAGCAAAAAATGTAACGCAACATCTATAGCATGAAATGTAATGCACCATCTATTTTCAGTACTCAAAATCAACGATTTAAGAATACAATGAATGGCATAAAAAAACAAGTGTTGACGCCGATGTTGTAAATTGGCTTGAGGGAATAAAACCCAACAAATCAGTTTCTTATTATGTTATATTGAATTATATTATAACATAATAAGAAACTGATTAACGAAAAACTCAAATGACAATCAACACTTCTCTAGAAGAAAGGCTAACAGCCATAGAGGCTGCGATCGCGCAGTTACAGAAGCAAGTTTCGACCCCCCAGCCGATGAATTGGCTACAACAAATTACAGGAACTTTTAAAGATGAACCGGCATTTGAGGAGGTGCTGGCTTATGGACGAGCCATACGCCAAGGCGATGAATCTATCCTCGAAGCGCAAGACGAACCATGAAATATTTGTTGGATACGGATCATCTAAGCATTATTCAGCGGAGAACAGGAAAGGATTACGATAACCTTTTGAGACGTATGAGTCGCTATCCACTGTCGGATTTTGCAGTATCAACAGTAACATTTCATGAGCAGATGCTAGGCTGTCACGCTTATATTAATCGGGCTCGTAACACCAATGATGTAGTAAAAGGTTATGAAATGATGGTACGACTCGTCAGCGATTTCAAGGTATTACCCCTCGTCTCGTTTGATGCCGGTGCAGCTTTGAGATTTAATCAATTACAATCCCAACGAATTCAACTGGCAAAGATGGATGCGCGAATTGCTGCCATTGCACTATTTCGTGACTTGGTTTTGTTAACTCGTAATCATCAAGATTTTGATAAGGTACCAGGATTATTGCACGAAGATTGGACTGTTGAAAATTCGACATAAAATGCGTACGCTTTTGTAGGGTGGGCAAATGGACATGATTCCTAATTAAATTGCCAAACTTTCAATATTTGCCCACCCTACCCTGCTGATAGCTGTTCGCGTAGCGTGCGCGTAGCGCATTGGCTCTTGTCAGGTGGGCAAAGGTCGATGATTCCTAATTAAATTGCCAAACTTTCAATATTTGCCCACCCTACCCTACTGATAGCTGACGGCTGACGGCTGACTGCTTACAAATTATCCAACTCCATAGTACGCTTTTGTAGGGTGGGCAAATAAACATGATTCCTAATTAAATTGCCAAACTTTCAATATTTGCCCACCCTACCCCACTGACAGCTGATAGCTGATAGCTGACAGCTGACGGCTGAATACTTACAAATTAACCAACTCCATAGTCCGTATATTGCCGAAATTCTGGACCTTGAAACCCCAGCACAATATCGTCCTTCGCTACCCCTTTCTCCACAAGTTTTTGGGCTATTTTCATTTCCGTCATATTTTGTTCAATCCAAATCTTTCCCTTCTTAATATCCATATGTAAAACACAACCATAGACCCGCCGATAGCCATCCCATCCCACAGTCATTACCATGTAGTGGTCTTGTTTGGTATCAAAAACCGTGTAGCAATCAATCACGCCATTAGCGATGGGAATGGCAGCATAATCGGTCAACAACGACTGAATGCTCTGGCGATAATACTCTAGGATTTCCATTGTACAATTACCTCTTGACTCGGGTCATAAATGATTTGTTTAATCTGATATCTTTCTAAGGAAATTTGTGCAAATTCTCGCTTTAAAAAAGCTTCATAAGCAATCACAGGCACTGCCAAATATAGAATCCGAGTTGGATCATTGATTTCTAAGGCAAGGCGATAATTCAAAAACTGTCCTAACGCAGCATGGTAAGCTGTCAGTGGCGACTCACTCAAGAAGGTTTTAATCTCTACTGCAATTTTTTCTTCGCCTCGCTCTGCTGCTAACAGTTGCTCCGCACCTAAATCAATTTCAAACTTGGTTCCGCCTACTTCCAGTCGCAACGGATCATCAGTAATTTTCCACTGCTCCTTTTCTAGGGCGATTCTAACCGCAGCATGAAATTTATCTTTGGCTGCCATTGTTATTTTTTTCTAGTTTATTTACAATCATAGAACAATTTACATTCCAGGGCGATCGCTGATAGTAGACCCCTTGCCAAAATAGTTTTATGGGTTAAATTCAGCAGTCAGCAGTCAGCAGTCAGCCTTGGCCTGTGGTTGATAGCGGAATTGCCTTGGTTTGATGATACAGATCTTGTAGCCAAAAGCGAGTGGGGTGAACCCCATCAGTGCCATTCGGCTATATCATGATGATGTGACTGTTAAAGATTTAGTCAAGCTCATGGGTAATCTACGACTAAGCCAAACCAGAAATACTCTAACTCCTGATCAGTCAATAGTATCAGGAAGTAGGAAGCCAACATACCACCCGATCGAGGAACTGCAAGGGATAATTGGCAACCGAGCACTGGGTAATCTAATTAAATCCCAGCAAAACAAATCTGGACAAGTTCATCGTTCCCAAGATCCTCTCCTGAGTGGTGTCTCCCCTGTTAGTGGGCAGCCAATCCAGCGAATGCCAATGTTTAGGGGACTTTCCCATGAGTTAAGGGGCAATTGGTCCGATGGGAATTTGGTACAGCGTCAGGAAGAACCAGACGAGGAACTTCAGCCGAAACCGAGTATTTATGACCTGCAGCGATCGCCTCAGCCTCGCGCAATCCAACCTAAGGGCGACATGATAGGGAATCGCCAACATCCATCACTGGAGCAGCGCCCCAACCAAACAGGCTTACCCGATCGCCTCAAAACAGGTATTGAAAACCTTTCTGGCTACTTGATGGATGATGTGAGGGTCCACTATAGTTCAGCTAAGCCTGCCAAGTTGCAGGCAGCTGCATATACACAGGTGCATCTCAGTTTTGCAATTAGGCAAAACTGAGATGCACCCACGTCGATGAACTAACAGCGTATAAGTGTAACCAGGTTCCTGGACAGAAGAAGTATAGTGACAAAAAGACAGGCAAAGGAGGAGCGCGTAAATCTCTGTTTTCACTCTTGAGGAATAAACTACATAGGAAAACCTGAAAACCCGGATAGAGACTATTTTAATGGTGTCTCTTCCCTCTAACACAAAGTATCCGGAAACCAATGGAACAGTCGTTTGGAGCAGATTTTAGTGGAGTGAGGGTTCACAGTGATACCCAATCTGGCATCACCGTGCCAAAACGGTAAGATTGGACGCGGTTTGGCCGAAATCCTTGCCCAATAAGCATCTTAGCCACTCATTTTTCGGTAGCACTGGTTTTTTGTTCCCTATAGGTTAGCTAAACGGAAAATTCGGTATGGTAAATAGTTAGACAACAGCATTACATTGAGCTTAATTCACATCAATAATTTCATAGTATCGAAGCGATGAATATAACTCAGGCTTCAAAGATGCCAGGTATTCGACAAAGGATGTCTCTGATGCCAGGATGGACAACTGAAATTGTAATCTGTGCCCCACAGAAGTTTGTATGGGAGCAGGTCACCGACTTTGAAGCATACTCAGATTGGAATCCCTTTGTACTTGAGGCCTACGCACAGTTCGAGGCTGAAGGTACAATTTGCTTCAAGGAAGACCTTAAACAGTTTGGTCAACACTGGCTCAAAGCTCAATTTTTATCTATTGACTTACCCAATTCCTTCGTTTGGCAAGGGCATTTTGGAACACCATTTCTGTTCAGTGTTCGTCACTCATTTATGTTTGAATCGATTAACGAACATCAAACCCGATTTACTCAAGTACATAAGAACTCCGGGCTGCTCATTCCTTATCTAGCTTGGCGAGGTGTCTATTGTATCAGTTATCAAGGTTATCTCAATTATAATCAGGCGCTCAAAGAGCGATGTGAGAGTAGAGTAGCAGATTTGTAATCTAATACAATCTAAGCTGAGTTTGGGTAAGGGTTTCAGCCTTAGATTACAATTTTCCCGTTTCGGCACGGTGATGCCAATCTGACCGGTTGAATCAATCAATTCAGGCTCGTGCTTTTACCACAGGTAAAGATATCTTCTTTGGGCAGGGGGAATATAACCCTGGAAGCTCTTGTAGGGTGGGCAAATGGACATGATTCCTAATTAAATTGCCAAAATATCATACATAATTTGCCCACCCAAGCCTACAGTGCGATCGCTTTTGTAGGGTGGGCAAACGGACATGATAACTGATCTAATTGCCAAACTATCATTATTTGCCCACCCTACCCTACCGAATGGGTACTATGCCACTTTGGTAGAATGCGATCGCTTTTGTAGGGTGGGCAAACGGACATGATAACTGATCTAATTGCCAAACTATCATTATTTGCCCACCCTACCCTACCGAATGGGTACTATGCCACGTTGGTACGGATGTAGCGCGGTCTTGAGATGAACCCCATCAGTGCCATTCGGCTATATCATGATGATGTGACGTTTGCCGACTCTTAATTTAACCAAGCTCATGGGTAATCTACGACAAAGCCAAACCAGAAAGACTCTAACTCGTGATCAGTCTCTTGTATCGGGAAGTAAGAAGCCGACTATCCACCCCATGGACGAACTGCAAGGGATAATTGGTAACCGAGCACTAGGTCATCTAATTAAATCCCAGCCACACCAATATGGAGAAGTTCATCGTTCCCAAGAGCCTCTGTTGAGTAGTGTCTCCCCTATTCGTGGGCAGCCAATCCAGCGAATGCCAAGGTTTCGGGGACTTTCCCATGAGTTAAGAGGCAATTGGTCCGAGGGGAATTTAGTGCAGGCGAAGCTGACTATTGGTGAAGCTGGGGATAAGTATGAGCTTGAAGCCGACCGAGTAGCATCGGAAGATTTAGACCGGATTAACGCACCTATCCCGAATAAAACCGGATTGCCAGATAAGCTCAAAGCAGGAGTGGAAAACCTGTCAGGATATTCACTGGATGATGTCAGAGTTCATTATAATTCGCCAAAACCTGCCCAATTACAGGCATTAGCTTACACCCAAGGGACGGATATTCATGTGGCTTCGGGTCAGGAGAAACATTTACCCCATGAAGCATGGCACGTTGTCCAACAGATGCAGGGAAGGGTAAAACCGACAATGCAGATGAAGGGACTAGAGATTAATGATGATGTGGGGTTGGAGAGGGAAGCTGATGTGATGGGAGAAAAAGCTACCCAACCTCTTCAAAGAAAATCCCATTTAAAAAGCCCTACTATTTTAAGGAGACAGGCAATTCAATGTATTGGAGATAAGATGGCTGTGACATATGAAGACGTATCTAAGATGGGAGAAGAAATTAAAAAACTCCGAACTGAAATAGAAAATATTTACCAAAAACACAAATTACAAAAAAAAGAAACTAGAAATAAATTGGATGAAGATTTCCTTGAGGAAACGAATATCAAAGCAAAACAAGATTACATTATTTATGCCATAAAGTATCTATATTATACTAAATATGATGAAGATCAAAAGAAAGCTAAGAAGAATAAGAAAGACCTAGAAAAGCTTGATAAAAAATATGGATTTAAGGAAAATATGTTTCCCATAGCTGAAAAAAATTTAGACCAAGTCATAACCGCTATACAAAAAGATACGAGAGCGAAAGACCCCAAGGAATATCCTACTGTAGTAAACAATTATGCAACTCAATACGGTCGTCACCTGGTCTCAGATCCAATCGTTCAAGGATATGAGCTTAAGTATAAAGATTCTGCAATGAAGAGGAAGAACCTCATAACAGAATGGAATCAAATAGCCTTAAAGCATCAATATAATCTTTATGTGGTTACATCTAACAACATTGGAAAAATTATAGTAAATCCAGAGAATGATATTGATCAAGAGGCTCACATAGCAACCATATACTTTAACGATCAGAGATTTGAAAAAGCACTGATGAAAGATGTTGTCATCAAAAATCATTCAGGAGGCCAGGAAACCCGTGAAGTATACTCTCACAGAGAATCAGGGCGAGAATATGTCAAAGATGCCTTCGATGTGCCTGTAAAACGATATGTAAAAAGAGCATTGAATAAATATGATAACCCTTCTGAAGAAGAGGGTATAGCCATAAAAGCCGACCCTCGTACTAAAAAAGACACTAAAAAATTATGGAAAGAGATAGGGGAAGATATTCCATCTATGTCTAAGGAGGATAAATATCAGGAGATTCGGAATCATCAACGAGCCAAAGAAGCTCAGGGTGGAAGTCCGTTTATATCCTTCACTACAACAGATCATCCTATTTTTGGCTCTAGTGCCAAGCTTTTTGAAGATAAGAAGACAGGTGTAGCAACAGTTGATTTAGCCAAGATATCGAAATCGCGGATCTTTGATACCCATACATCTAAAGCAATGGAATCAATTCATAGCATCCCAGATCCAGACCCGAAAATGAAGTTTATAGAGAACAGCGATGAGGTAGAAAGAAACAGTGCAGCAAGAGATGCAATGCGAACAAGGGAGGTAGTGGTTGCCGGTAGTATTCCTGAGGATGCTATAATAGCAGTAAGAGCGGAAGGAGTTGACTATATCAAAAAAGAAGATGACGGTCGATTCTATAAGCCTAGAAAGTAGGACTTAATCTAACAATTTAGCTAATATACAGGCCATGTTATGTACGACATGCACTAATCATTTATAACTCTACAGTTGTGCTTAGAGCAGGTGATTTAAAAGCCAGTAGACATCTCCCAAATAGTAGGAAGGAGCTATTGTAGGGTGCGAAGCTTTTGTAGGGTGGGCAAACGGACATGATAACTGATCTAATTGCCAAAATATCATAATTTGCCCACCCTACCCTACTGAATGGGTACTATGCCACTTTGGTAGAATGCGATCGCTTTTGTAGGGTGGGCAAACGGACATGATAACTGATCTAATTGCCAAACTATCATTATTTGCCCACCCTACCCTACCGAATGGGTACTATGCCACGTTGGTACGGATGTAGCGCGGTCTTGAGATGAACCCCATCAGTGCCATTCGGCTATATCATGATGATGTGAC